>NZ_JATABG010000137.1:0-8680 GCF_036533755.1 Vibrio sp. M260118
ATGTACTCAAGATAGACCGCTCCTTTGTTACCCAGCTTCACCTAGACCAGAGTGACCAAGCTATCGTCGATACCATTATAATGACAGCGCACAAGCTTAACTTAGAAGTTATCGCTGAAGGGGTAGAAGATGCCAATGAGCTTAAAGCGCTCAAAGAACTAGGTTGTGCTCAGTTCCAAGGCTACCTGTTCGACAAACCATTGCCGGCTTCTGAACTCATTGAACGATTCGGAAAGAACTTCTACCCAATAGACGATGCCTCGGTGGTAAAGGTGATTCAAAATTAGGTATTGTTCACTGCATTCAGAAAAAAATGTAGCTCATGATGATTGCATCTTCTTTACCTGAAATTGTCGGGTAGTAGTTGATGCGCCTGTCGACTTCATTAAAGCCAATCGACTCATACAGGCCAAACGCACTGTGATTGCTTTCTCTAACCTCTAGCCAAGCACTTTCCGCTTTATTACTTTTACACCACTCAAGAAAAGCCTGCATCAACTGTCTGCCATATCCTTTCCCCTGCTGGCTAGGGTTAACAGCGATATTAAGTAGCGTCACTTCGCCGACAATATTTTGTGCGTAAAAGTAACCAACGACTTCGTCATTGGTGACCAGTACATGATGACATGCGCCACGGCTATTAACATCGCGAATCATGTTTTCCGACCAAGGATGAGTGTGCGCGCTGCGCTCAATCCTCCAAACTTGATCAAGATGCTCTTCGGACAGGGGTAAGAGTGAAGTTTGAGTCATGGTATTTAATAAAGTTAGAGCGAATTACTGATAAGAACAGATCTGCTGCCACAGTAGACGGCGCTGTTCATTATTACCGTCGATTTGTGACAGAAGTGGTGAGTTCAGTGCCTTAGCCTCCAATTCACGAGTTGGTTCACAACCTGCATACCAAACCCACTGAAGAGAGTGCTGTTCAATTTGACTAAGCTGCTCTGGGTAGATATGCAGAGCACTATCCAGTGACAACTTGATGCTTTTCAACACGCGCTCAAACATCTCGGCTGTTCTACCTTGTGGTAGCTGCGGTGAAACCAGCAACAGTTTGCAATTTTCAGGTAAGTGTAAGGGAGGTAATTGGTATCCCAACAACCTTTCAGGATGCGCCAATTGGTAGCACTCTATTCCCATTTCTTGTAGATACTGTTGCTGCGACATATCAAATCATCACCTTAAAAACCGCACTCATCGTATCATAAATTTCGCCGCCAAAAGCGAACAATTAAACAGTGCTCTAGAAGTAAACAAAAAGCGCCACCCGAGGGCAGCGCTTAAAATCAGTACAGCTGGAAATTAAAAGCTCGACTTCACCGCTTCGGCAATTTTCAGAGCTGATGACTGAACTAACTCAGCATCTTCACCTTCAACCATGACGCGAATCAAAGGCTCTGTGCCTGATTTACGTAGCAGGACGCGACCTTTTTCACCAAGTTCAGCTTCTACTTCCACAACAGATGCTTTCACTGCATCCGCTTCAAGTGGGTTAGAATCGCCTGAGAAGCGAACGTTTTCTAAAACCTGCGGGTAGAGCGTCATACCTTGCGAAAGTTCGTGCAACGTCATATTGCTACCTACTACCGATGCAAGCACCTGAAGTGCCGCCACAATCGCATCACCCGTTGTAACTTTATCGAGTAGAATGACGTGACCTGAGTTCTCAGCGCCGATTTTCCAGCCTTTTTCTAGCAATTGCTCCATAACGTAGCGATCACCTACCGCAGCACGCACAAATGGAATCCCTAGCTGTTTAAGGCCGTTTTCCATTCCTAGATTCGTCATTAGCGTACCAACCACACCACCTTTCAATTCGCCGCGACGTAACGCATCACGAGCGATGATGTAAGCGATTTGGTCACCATCCACTTTATTTCCTAAGTGATCGACCATGATGATACGGTCACCGTCACCGTCGAAGGCTAAACCAAGCTCTGCACCCTCTTCAACAACACGTTTTTGTAGAGCACGCACATCTGTCGCGCCTACTTCAGCGTTGATATTGGTACCATCAGGATCAACGCCCATTGCAATAACGTCAGCACCAAGCTCGCTAAATACCGCTGGGGCAATGTGATAAGTAGCACCGTGGGCACAATCTACCACGATTTTTCTGCCTGCTAAGCTAAGCTCTGATGGAAAGGTGCTCTTACAAAATTCAATGTAACGGCCTGCAGCATCATTCAGACGGCTAGCTTTACCGAGTAATGCCGACTCCACACACTCAATGTCTTTATCAAGCTCTGCTTCAATCGCGAGTTCAATATCATCTGGCAGTTTTGTCCCCTCTGATGAGAAAAACTTAATACCGTTGTCGTAGTATGGGTTGTGCGAAGCTGAAATCACGATACCCGCTTCTGCTCGAAAAGTTTGTGTAAGGTAAGCGACCGCTGGCGTTGGCATTGGACCCGTGAACGTTGCTTTCAAACCTGCCGCAGCTAAACCAGCCTCTAGGGCAGATTCAAGCATATAGCCTGAAATACGCGTGTCCTTACCGATAATGACCTTCTTTGTACCTTGTTTGGCTAATACGCGCCCCGCAGCCCAGCCAAGTTTAAGTACAAAGTCTGGCGTAATTGGGTATTGCCCAACTTTGCCACGTACACCATCAGTACCAAAATAACGTCTTTTGTCAGACATGATCATTCCTTTATCTTTTTATAACGCTCAATGGTTCTCTTTGACCATTGAGACAATTTTTACTGCATCAAGCGTTTGTTCAAAATCGTGAACACGGATAATTTGTGCCCCTTTCATTGCTGCGATTGTAGCGCAACTCACGCTCGCTGCCACACACTCAGCAGGCGCTCTATCAAGAAGCTTGAAGATCATAGATTTTCTCGACATCCCTGCAAGGATTGGCAGTCCAAATTGGTGAAATTCTTCTAGGTGAGACAGCATATGATAGTTGTGCTCAAGGGTTTTACCAAAGCCAAATCCCGGGTCTAGGATCAGTTTTTCACGCCCAATACCAACTTCTTCGCATGCAGCAATACGCTCTTGAAGAAACTCACCGACCTCTTTGAGTAGATCATCATAGTGTGGATTAGCTTGCATTGTACGCGGCTGGCCTTGCATGTGCATTAAACAGATAGGTAAACCTGTTGCTGCTGCTACCTCTAATGCGCCTGGCTCTTGCAGTGCACGTACATCATTGATGATATCGGCACCTGCTTCAGCAGCTTGACGCATGACTTCCGCTTTGCTCGTATCAATAGAAATCCACACATCAGATTGAGCTCGGATGGCTTTAATAACTGGAATGGTACGCTGCAGCTCTTCTTCTAACGCCACGTCAGGCGCACCTGGCCGAGTAGATTCACCACCAATATCAATAATCGTCACACCCGCTTCAATCATTCGCTGTGCTTGGGTAAGGGCATCTTCTAGTGCGCGAAACTTGCCGCCATCAGAAAAGGAGTCTGGCGTGACATTAAGAATTCCCATGACTTGCGGCTGGGATAAATCGAGAGTTTTATTGTTTGCTTGTAGGATCATAAACACAAAAACCCCGAGTTTCCTCGGGGTTTCTCTTAATTAAGTCAACTATTCTGAGTCTTTCTTCTCAGTTGCTTCCGCTGAAGTGCTCTCTTGTGTAGAGGCTGGCTCTTCTGCTTTGGCTTCAGTCGCTGGCGCTTTCTCTTCCGCTTTACCTTCTGAGCTATCGTCAGGTTTTGCGTCTGATTTATTGCTTGGGTTATCACCCCAACCAGCTGGTTCACGAATATCTGCTTTACGCTCCATCAGATCATCAATCTGACCCGCATCAATGGTTTCATACTTCATTAATGCATCTTTCATTGCGTGCATGATATCCATGTTATCTTCAAGGATCTGCTTGGCACGAGCGTAGTTTGTATCGATCAAGTGACGAACTTCGTCATCGATAAGCTTGGCAGTATCGTCAGACATATGCTTAGTCTGAGTTACGCTACGGCCGAGGAATACTTCACCTTCATCTTCTGCGTAAAGAAGAGGACCAAGTTTTTCCGAGAAGCCCCACTGAGTGACCATCTTACGTGCAATGTCTGTCGCACGTTCAATATCGTTAGAAGCACCTGTCGATACTTTATCTGCACCGTAGATCAGCTCTTCAGCTAGACGGCCACCATACAAGCTAGAAATCATAGACTCTAGATGCTGACGAGACATACTTACGCGGTCTTGCTCAGGCAGGTACATAGTCACACCGAGTGCGCGACCACGTGGAATGATTGATACCTTGTACACAGGATCGTGCTCAGGAACCAAACGACCAACGATGGCGTGACCTGCTTCGTGGTATGCCGTTGACTCTTTCGTCTCTTCCGACATCACCATAGAGCGGCGCTCTGCACCCATCATGATCTTGTCTTTCGCGAGTTCAAACTCAACCATAGAAACATTGCGCTTGTTACCACGCGCAGCAAATAGTGCCGCTTCATTAACTAGGTTAGCGAGATCCGCACCAGAGAAGCCAGGCGTACCACGAGCGATCAGAGAAGGCTCTACGTCACCTGCAAGAGGCACTTTACGCATGTGTACTTTAAGGATCTGCTCACGGCCGCGAACGTCTGGTAGACCAACCACAACTTGACGGTCAAAACGACCAGGACGAAGTAGTGCTGGGTCAAGTACGTCTGGGCGGTTAGTTGCTGCGATAACGATAATACCTTCGTTACCTTCGAAGCCATCCATCTCAACCAGCATTTGGTTAAGGGTTTGCTCACGCTCATCGTGACCACCACCAACACCAGCGCCACGTTGGCGACCTACCGCATCGATTTCATCGATAAAGATGATACAAGGTGCGGCTTTCTTCGCTTGTTCGAACATGTCACGTACACGCGATGCACCGACACCCACAAACATTTCAACGAAGTCAGAACCTGAAATAGTAAAGAACGGTACTTTCGCTTCACCAGCAATCGCCTTCGCAAGAAGCGTTTTACCTGTACCAGGAGGACCAACCATTAGCACACCGGTTGGGATCTTACCGCCTAGTTTTTGGAAACGGCTTGGATCACGTAGGTAGTCGACTAGCTCTTTTACGTCCTCTTTTGCTTCGTCACAACCAGCAACGTCAGCAAAGGTGGTTTTAATTTGTTCTTCGCTCATCATGCGAGCTTTACTCTTACCGAAAGACATTGCGCCTTTACCGCCGCCGCCTTGCATTTGACGCATGAAGAAAATCCATACACCAATCAGTAAGATCATTGGGAACCAAGAAATAAAGATTGTACCTAGCAGGCTTTGCTCTTCTGGAGGTGTGCCCTGTACTTTCACATTTTGGTTAATTAAGTCATCAAGTAGCTTCTGGTCGTAGACTGGCATGTAAGTTACATAACGCGAGCCGCCGCCACGACGAGTGAAGGTAATTTCACCGTCTTTAAAAGTTGCTTCCTGAATCTGGCCTTGGCCAACTTCCTGTACAAATGTGGTGTAGTCCACCGCTCTGCCATTGCTCTCCCCAGGGCCAAAGCTCTGGAAAACCGACATCAATACGACAGCGATAACAAGCCACAGAATTAAATTTTTTGCCATGTCACTCAAGGTGTCAGCCTCTCGATAACTAATTGTAATTAAAGGTAGGGTACTACAGTTTATAACCTGTAGCTATAGTGTTAACTAGCCCATCAAGGGGCAAATAGTTAACCTTTGTAACCAGTGGCTACAACAAAGACTTCTCTTGAGCGAGCTCGCGAAGAGTCTGGTTTTCTGATTTTTACGACTTTAAACGTGTTTCGGATTTCTTTAACGAATTGATCAAAGCCTTCGCCCTGAAACACCTTAACGACAAAGCTACCATTAGGGGCTAGAACTTGTCGACACATATCTAAAGCCAATTCAACTAAATACATTGCTCGAGGTTGATCGACCGAATTATTACCTGCGATGTTAGGTGCCATATCTGACATAACCACATCAACCATAGAAGGTTGAATACGATCAAGCAGAGCTTCTAACACAGCGTCATCGCGAAAGTCACCTTGTAGGAAACTCACACCGGCAATTGGATCCATCGGTAGCAAATCACATGCAATGATTTGCCCACCCTCTCCTACTATCTTAGCAGCATATTGAGACCAACCACCGGGAGCAGCACCTAAATCGACAACCGTCATGCCAGGTTTAAGCAGTTTGTCCTTAGCTTGAATCTCTTCCATCTTGAAGTAGGCACGCGAACGATAGCCCTTTTTACGTGCTTCGTTGGCGTATTTATCATCAAAATGTTCTTTCAACCAGCGCCCTGAGCTAGCAGAATGTTTTTGTTTACTCATTTGTTACCTAATAGATAGAGAGAACAACTAACCCAATAAATTATAGTCTTCAGGGTTAGATGGCGTTAAAATGGTATTTTTCAACCCTTATAGTAAAGAAAATTGGCCGCGTAATGAACCTAAGCACCAAACAAAAGCAGCATCTAAAAGGCCTAGCGCACAGTCTAAAACCTGTTGTGCTTATGGGCGCAAATGGACTAACTGAAGCTGTTCTAGCGGAAATTGAAATTGCTCTTGATCACCACGAGCTAATCAAAATTAAAGTAGCGTCTGAAGATCGCGAAACTAAGACCCTGATTATTGAAGCTATTGTACGTGAAACTCGTGCAGAGAAAGTACAAGTAATCGGTAAAACTTTAGTTCTATTCCGCCAATCGGAAGAGCGTAAAATCGAGTTGCCACGTAAGTAATATTACTTTCATGAGCAAGAAAAAAGGTCGCCAATGCGACCTTTTTTGATATTTGCCGTTTTGAATATTGCCTTAGATATACTCTACGCGATCAATTTCAAAGTCACGATCTCCACCTGGAGTCGAGATAACCACTTCATCACCTTCCATCTTACCGATTAGGCCACGAGCAATTGGTGAACTCACCGAAATACGTCCCGCTTTGATGTCAGCTTCATCATCACCAACGATTTGGTAAGTTTTCTCTTCTTCTGTATCACAATCAATCAAAGTGACTGTCGACCCAAAGATAACCTTGCCCGAGTTATCCATCTTAGTGACGTCGATAACCTGAGCAACAGATAGCTTGTACTCGATATCACGAATTTGAGCTTCACAGATCCCCTGCTCCTCGCGAGCCGCGTGGTATTCTGCATTCTCTTTAAGATCGCCTAGCTCACGAGCTTCTGCAATGGCTTCAGAAATCTGTGGGCGAAGCTTCAATAGTCGGTCGAGTTCTTCACGTAGCTTTTTTTCGCCACGCAGTGTCATTGGCACTTTTTCCATTATTTACCTCATTCCAAAGCAATCTTTGGACAAAACAAAACTACCCAATCCAGTGGATTAGGTAGATGTTACAACAAATTCATTTCCTCTAGTTTAAACAAACTTTGCGTCTAAATCACCCAAATTAATCTAGCGTGATCCAGCTCTCAAATTAAGCGTCATAACAAATTGAAAAATCGACGCATTTTTTGAAATCGATCGCGTACTAAGCACCTCACTGCATAAAAAATACTAAAAGTTAAAATGTAAGCCCACCTACACAAAACCTAAAAAAAACCTTAAAAGACAACGATTTGACATTTATTTACAACCAATAAAACGCTGTTCATAAGTTGGATTTATATCATTTTACTAACTCATCAAGGAACTTTGGGTTAAAAACTTAACTGACCTAATCAGTGGGGTTGGTCCTTATCGCTCAGAGTTCGTTCATAAAGCACGGATATGAGTCTGGATTAATAGCACTGATGTAATAAAGAGAATCGCCCTCAAGTAGATGCGTTTCTCGCTATACAACTATTTATGGACAGTAAATTAGGACTTATAAGATGAACAAAACTCTGATCGCTCTAGCAGTATCTGCTGCTGCAGTAGCTACTGGTGCAAACGCGTCGGCTGACGGTATTCAAGCAGGTGGTATCGAAGGTACTTCTGTATACAGCTCAAACGGCAACTCTCTAGAAATCGGCGGTCGTGCTGAAGCTCGTATGTCTCTAAAAGATGGCAAAGCTGATGACAAAACTCGCGTGCGTCTAAACTTCCTAGGTAAAACTCAAATCACTGACAGCCTATACGGCCTTGGTTTCTACGAAGCTGAGTACAACGCGAATGATAACGTTGGTAACAGCAACGATATCGATCATCGTTACACTTACGCAGGTATCGGCGGTAACTTCGGTGAAGTAACTTACGGTAAAAACGATGGTGCGCTAGGCGTAATCACAGATTTCACAGATATCATGTCTTACCATGGTAACTCTGCAGCATACAAAGTTGATATTGCAGACCGTACAGACAACATGCTGTCTTACAAAGGCCAATTCGCTGACCTAGGTGTTAAAGCAAGCTACCGTTTCGCTGACCGTATCGATGATACAACAACTGGCGGTTACACTGACAACAGCTTTGACGGTTACTCGCTATCAGCGGTTTACGCTCTAGGCGACACTGGCGTTAAGCTAGGTGCAGGTTACGCAGACCAAGATTCAGATTCAACTGTGTCTGAAAACCAGTACATCCTTGCGGCTTCTTACCAGATCAGCGACTTCTACTTCGCAGGTACGTTCGTTGACGGTGAAGTAAAAGACGGTTCAGACAAAACTGACAAGACAGGTTACGAATTTGCAGCTGCTTACAAAATGGACAAAGTTGCATTCACTACAACCTACAACAAGCTAGAAGCTAAAACTTCTGGTACTACGTACGATGCAGCGGATAACATCGCTATCGACGCAACGT
>NZ_JATABG010000138.1:0-10101 GCF_036533755.1 Vibrio sp. M260118
GTGTGTCACAACTAGTGCAGAATGCCTAGTTCCTTTGCTTCTTCGATGGTTAATCCACTCTCACGAATCTCTTTCAACGCTTCAATGCGACGACGAGCTTCTGCAGATTTAACACTCTTAGAAGGCTTTTGTGACTCTACTTCTTCCGTGAAGTCCCACGTGCCAGCAATTTTACTCATTTCATCATGGTCAATAGAATTAATGGACATAATCACCTCCGAACAAACCATGCTAGGGACAGGTAATCTGTAGCAAACTCACTTGCCCCTTGTTAAGAATTTTAGCTCGATTCTGTGATTGTGGTATTAGTTCAGAAACTCTTGCTGTTTTTTTTATAAATAAGCTTTGCGCAGCCCGTTTCAGCACAGTACATTTAAAAGATTACCCCTACAGAAATGAAGTCGATCCCCGTCTCATTTTTTCTTCTCGTTTTCGCCTCTCACTATTGAGCCTGTTACCCATCTCTTAAAGCAATCTTCGAGTCACTTCACTGTTTTAAACTGTACTTCTTTTCACTCTCGAATTAAGAGTTAATGATAATCATTATCTTTTGTGTTTTTGAGTAAGATTATGAGTGAACTAAATAAGGCCCATGCTTTTCATAGCGCCCCTATAATTCAGGTTAGGGATTTGTGTGTTGATTACATTACCGACACTGGCGACTTCAACGCAGTAAAGTCGGTCAGTTTTGATATTGGTAAAGGCGAAATATTTGGCCTAGCCGGTGAGTCTGGTTGTGGCAAAAGTACTATCGCTTTTGCGATCAACCGCCTGCATAAGCCGCCAGCATTTATTTCTGGTGGACAAATCCATTTCCAAGGTAGTGATCTACTTAGACTATCCGACCAAGAGATTGGTGTCATTCGCTGGAGTCAAATCGCGATGGTATTCCAAAGTGCGATGAACTCGCTCAATCCTGTACTACCGATTCAGGAACAATTTGCGGATGTATTAAGACACCACAAAGGGATGAGTGAAGAACAAGCGAAAGACCGCGCCGAAAAATTACTTGATTTAGTCAATATTCCCCGTGAACGTCTTACTGAGTACCCTCACCAATTCAGCGGCGGAATGAGGCAACGACTGGTGATTGCTATCGCGCTGTCACTCAATCCTAAGTTGATTATCATGGATGAGCCAACCACAGCCTTAGACGTGGTAGTACAACGCGAGATCTTACAACAAATCTATCAACTTCGAGTTGAGTTTGGCTTTTCCGTTCTGTTCATTACCCACGACTTAGCCCTAATGAGCCAATTGTGTGATCGTATAGCGATCATGCGCCATGGCGAAATCGTCGAAGTCAATCAAGCGAAGCAGATCCGCAACAATCCCCAGCACCCATACACGCAAAAACTGTGGGCTTCATTCCCCAATATCCACGAAGGTAAGCATCAACAGCAAGGAGCGTTCGCATGAGCCAACCAATTATCCAACTCAATAATGTAGTGAAAGAGTTTACGATTGGTGGTGGCTTTGCTTCTGTCGATCGATTTAAAGCCCTACAAGGCATCACGCTTAACTTACACAAAGGGCGTACATTAGCACTCGTCGGCGAATCAGGCTGTGGTAAAAGCACCTGTGCACGGTTGATCACTAAGGTCTACCCTACCACCTCCGGCGAGATCTTATTTGAAGGCCAGAATATTGATCAGATCACAAGTAAAAAGGCACTGCTTGAATACCGCAGCAAAGTACAAATGGTATTCCAAGACCCGTTTGGCTCGCTAAACCCTACTCAAACCATCGCACATCACTTAACCCGCCCGCTAAAGATTCACAAGCAGGTCAAAAGTAATGCCGATATTCCTGCCAGGCTTAATGAGTTGATCGAGCTAGTTGAGCTAGCACCAGATACACTTGGGAAATACCCACATGAGCTAAGTGGCGGCCAGCGTCAAAGGGTTAACCTAGCAAGAGCCTTGGCAGTCGGTGCAGAGGTCATTCTTGCTGACGAACCTACGTCGATGCTCGATGTTTCGATTCGCTTAGGCGTGTTGAACCTAATGCAGCGCATGAAAAAAGAGCTCGGAATAGGTTTCCTCTACATTACCCATGATTTGGCAACCGCGCACTATATCGCAGAAGAAACCGCGGTGATGTACAGAGGTCAAATCGTTGAGTGGGGGGATACCCAAGCAATACTCACTAATCCACAACATCCTTACACCAAACTGCTTATCTCTGCGGTGCCAGACCCAGATTTACCATTTGGAAATTTAGTCGAGAATGAACCAAACTATTCTGTAGACGCTGATCAGATCCGTGAACAGAGTACTGTCGTGAGCGACGAGTTTGATCAAGTAGGTCATAATCACTATGTAAAACAGTGGGTTAATGCAGCATGAATCAATTAGATACGTGGGTAGAGCAGATCGGACATTGGTATCAACATCGAAAGCATGATCAAGGCAATCAGCTTGAATCATTGATCCTATCGCCACCCGATCAAGTCTGGGGACCATTGATTTCAGATCAACAGAGCAAAGCGATTGCCTGTTGGTTAGATGGCTGCTTACGTATCTTCAACCATTCGCGTTACGAAAATCCTGATAAGGCATATCAGTTCTTACAACTCGCCTATAGCAAACTTCAACAGGTAGTCTCTAATCCAGAGAGCCAAATTGAGTTAAAAGATTGGTGTATGAAACGAATTCAAAACCTGACGGTGCTCAGTTTAGAGTTTTGCAATCAGCAAGCTCAGCACCGTTGGCAGACGGAGTCGGTCGAACTTATCGAGTCTCACGTTCAGTTTATGACAGTCTATGCTTGGAATGAGGCACGGAACAATGATCAAGGGGCAGTGAAGGTAATCCATTAATCGCAGGTAAGAAGGCAGCCAGATAACGGAAAGATGATCAAGAGGTTCAGCCTTGATCATCTTTCCGTTTTTTATCGGGTCTGTTGACCTTTTGAGCTGAATTTTGGGCAAAAAAAAGCGAGCTCTGAGAACTCGCAAAATATTCAGAATGAATGTAACAATATGAGCCAATCTATCAGGGATAATTCAATCCCTCATTCATCAGAAAGGACAAAAGGTTGTCTATTCGGGGTAAATATTATCCAACTCACGCTGAACCAATGTCAGTGCTTTGTCAGGGGAATGTAGTAGCTGTGTTTAATCACTAGAAGAATGTAACAAGGTGTTTTCAAAGCAACAAAAAAAGCCAGTGCAATTGCACTGGCCTAGTAACTTATATGTCCTAAACGGTTATACCGCGACCTCATCCAAGGCTCGGAAGACGGTTTCGTCGAGATGCCCTTCAAACACTTGCTTACATACCTTACGGCGCACAGCCAAGCCCGCAATTAAGCGTTCAATGGACAAATGTTTGTTCTCACTTTGAGCATTATAGAGCTCGATCAATTTGCTCAGCGTCTCGTACGGAATGATCTCTTCGCCCACTCTTAGGTAGTCAAGCTTGTCAATCAGCTCCAGACACTCTTTTTGGATTGAGCTATGGGAATGCCCTGTCATCGCTGCTAAAGCCGTTATAGAGCGTTCTAGAGCCTCTGGTGAGGTATATTTAGATAGAGTAATGGTAATCTCATCAGCATTGATCTCAACCAGGTGCTTGCGTTGCTTCACGCGACGGCCTAGTTTTCCTCGTGGAGAGCGCTCTTTGCGTTGGATTGGCTCAAACTCACCGTCAATGATTTGCGACATCTCTTCAAGTTGTTGTTTCGAAACCATCTCATTTCGCAGTGGGTTAGGCAACGTAGGTGCCATGTTGCGTTTACCAGCATTAGTGGTACGAGCTCGAGAGTAACGCAACACTTCTTCCGCATCACATTTAATATCGACCTGATAATCTTTTACTTTGCCATTTTCGATCATGGTCGTGATCGTTAAGTGGTATCCCCACAAATTGACTAAGAAAAGATCGTCAGTCCCTTTACCTTCAGAAAGCCTTTTCAACTCACGAATAAGATCCATTGAGAATCGACGCCACTCAATATTACGCGCCAGTTTTTGGTTCAACTCACTTAGCAGCATCACATCAGAATGACGACGCGACATACGGCTACGGAAGTAGCTGTAGAGTTGGAATACGAGTGTGTGTTGCTTCAGAATTTCAGGCGGAAACAGGAAGAAATAATCACGAGTTAGCAGTTCTTCGTAGAACGATGGTTCCCACACCAGGATGTATAGGTTCGGTTTAATGCGAATTTCGCCGTCAGCGCCCTCTGTAGGGGCTTCTTCCGATGCAGTAATAGTTCTGGCTAAGAAACGGAAACGATCACTCTTAAAGCCTTCTGGCATGTTCTCACTTAGCCATCGGCCCGTAAGCTCGTGAAGCTGGAAATCCGTGAATTCAATACGATCAATACTGTCACGAATAGAATCGCGAGCAGGACCGCTGTCTTTCTTGCCACGAAGAGAAAGAATATCGGTAATGTACAACGGAGTTTTGTTTGGAACGTGGGTGCCGTCAAGTTGATACTGATGCTGGTGGTGCTCATGGTATTGCACGGTTAGCGTAAACAGGGCAAACAGCGTCATCAGATCATCAACCGTCATGATATTTTTCGATGATCTTGTTTCGATCACTGCACGTGTACCAGAGATCGAGACCATACTTTTTTGATAGCTCTTACGAGTTCTAGGTGGAGCAAGCGCTTGGTCAATGATACCGGCCCAGTTAGTAGGCGAAACGACAAATTGATCAGCTTCGTCTTTCATTGCTGGCGGTGTATTTAGTCCATGTTCATTTAATAAGCGTTTGTTAACTTGCGTTTGCGCTAGAGCTTTTGAACGTTTTTGCTTTTCAGTTTGTTTAACTGATTCAGTTACTAGACTAGTTGCGCCTAACACTGAAATAAGCTGATTAGGGTTAACAAAGCGATGCAGCATCGTTTTACCTGCAAGGCCTTCTTCAAATCGCACTGGTACCTGCTGAAACAGGCCGATATTGACTGCAGCTCGCAATCTTTGCTGAATTGCAGCTCGAGTGACTTGCCCATCAGTCGCATCGATAAGCTCAGTTGTAGAGACCAAACCATCTTTGCTGCTGAAACCTCGTAACGAGATTAAGTTAAGAAGTTCGACGATACTTTTTGTAACGCCTTTGAAGTGTTGGTACTGCTCAATCCAGTTAACAGCAACTTCAGACACTTCAAATAAATGTCCATCTTTGTGGCTTCTTGGCGCTTTGATCAGTAGTTTTTCGTCTGAGCTCATTATTAGATCCGTGTCACACTAGCCGTAATATCGCTATAGTTCCGAAAGAATAAAGAAAAAAAGATCATAAATAAAGAAAAACTTATTGCTTTTAAATAACTGATCTTTTTGATTAATCTGATCTTAATTGATTATATGATCTATTGATCTGAGCGTAATTATGCTTGTAAGTTACTGTGATTAAAGAGAATTTTTTTAAACGCTTGGAAAGCATGATCATGGAAACAACGAAAGCATGATCATTAAGTTATTGAAAGCATGATCAAATATTACCTGAACGATGATCATCATGTACTCGAATCACTGATCAAAGTAACACTGAAAGCATGATCATCGCTCCTACACACTTTATCCACAGGCGCTAGGATAACTCTTTTTCTAAAGCCGAGTTATTTCTGTTTTGGCTGCTGATTTTCACCGAAACGATGATCAAGGAAATGGTGTAAATATTAGAGATTGGATAAATGGTGAACAGTTAACTCAATTGAATGACAATCGAGTTGTCTGAGTTCTTCCACAGAGTATCGATACATAAATCCCGAAAGCATGATCATGATATAGCCGTTATTCATTGATTCCTTTGCGTTGCCTTTTCATTTTATCTTATTTAAGTGCTTAAATCCGCTTAGCTCTTAGTCCATCTGCATTCTTCCGTAAATTGAGGTGAAATTTTCATGCTTCCGAGTCGAGGCGACACTTGATCATTGTTCCGATCTTTGATCATTTCATTTGGATCTTGATAGGCGCGCTATTACAACGTGAATTGCCTTGATCATGGTTCCTGACTGTGTAAAAAATCCCGAAAGCATGATCACCGGAACTTCCTTGATCATCGTTCCGTTTCCATACCCTCTTTTACCAACATCAATTTGGTTCTTCAGCAATGTTTTTATCTTGTGTCGATTTTCCTAATCATAAAGTCAAGTCGAAATCACACTTGCCGTAAATTAGAGCACTTTCTTAATCGTTCCGAATATTGAAAGACACGTTTTGTTACTTTCTTTGTTTACAATGTAAATACGTGATGCTGTAACACTTTTAAAGTATCTTAGTTTTAGAGCTAAGTTACACTACTATTTTGACTTTAAATTGACTTATTTTTGCTCTATTTCATTAAAATAGGTGACGTGATTCTATTTAATGTGATTGATATCTATAATTGGATGTTCACCTTTTTATTGTTAGTTGCATTAAATGCTGTACAATATTCTCAAGTTACTAATAATGGAATTTGGCAAATGAAACGAGAACATACAATTGAGAGTCTCATTCAGTTAGCGGAAAAAACGGCTCAGGTTCAAGCGGACCGTATTGAGATTGTATTGGAAGAGCGTAGTGACGAACATTTTCCTCCGATGTCGAAAGCATTGATGGAAACTCGTTCTGGCTTAACTAGACGCAAATTGGATGATGCGATTGGCAAGCTTGAAGCATCTGGTCATCAGTTCACTAAGAATAACGCCAACCACTATTCAATCTCTTTGCAAGAAGCGCATATGCTGATGGATGCTGCAGGCATTCCAAAATTTCATGAGCGCAAAAACAACGGTGATAATAAACCGTGGATTATCAACGTTCAGAACCAAAAGGGTGGTACAGGTAAGTCGATGACGGCTGTGCATCTAGCAGCTTGCTTGGCGCTGAATTTAGATAAGCGCTACCGAATTTGTCTTATTGACTTAGACCCACAAGGCTCTTTGCGTCTGTTCTTGAACCCACAGATCAGCTTGACTGATCACGACAATATTTACTCGGCAGTAGACGTAATGTTGGATAACGTACCTGATGGTGTCGATGTCGATAACGAGTTCCTGCACAAAAACGTCTTGCTTCCGACTCAATATCCAAACCTGAAGACTGTGTCTGCATTCCCTGAAGATGCAATGTTCAATGCAGAAGCGTGGCAGCACCTTTCGCAAAATCAGTCGCTAGATATCGTTAAACTCCTAAAAGAAAAACTGATTGATAAGATCGCTGATGACTTCGATGTGATTATGATTGATACCGGTCCTCACGTTGATCCGCTAGTGTGGAATGCGATGTACGCTTCTAACGCGCTGCTAATTCCATGTGCGGCTAAGCGATTAGACTGGGCTTCGACAGTAAACTTTTTCCAACACCTTCCAACGGTATACGAAATGTTCCCTGAGGATTGGCAAGGGCTTGAGTTTGTACGTCTAATGCCAACTATGTTTGAAGATGACAACAAGAAGCAGGTTGCGGTATTAACCGAGATGAACTATCTACTTGGCGACCAGGTTATGATGGCGACAATACCAAGAAGCCGTGCATTTGAAACCTGTGCTGACACATATAGCACAGTGTTTGACCTAACTATTGGTGACTTTGAAGGGGGTAAGAAAACCCTTGCGACAGCACAAGATGCGGTTCAGAAAAGTGCACTCGAATTAGAGCGTGTTCTACACGGTCACTGGTCATCACTAAATCAGGGGTAAACTAACAAATGGCTATTAAAACTTCAGATTTAAACGCAAGATTGTTTGGCAAGGCGAATAAGCGCCATGTCACAACACCACAAGAAGCGCAACAAGCGGCTAAAGAGCAAGCGCAAGTGATTGAACTAGCTGTTGCTGGCGAAGAGAAAGTTCAGTTTGAGCTTGTTCGAATTCCTGCAGAGGAAATCGAGCAGAACACAGTTGTGTTTGCAGAGAACGCACGTGAGCAATCATTCTTAAACGAGCATGCGCTATCGGATGTGCTAGTTACACTTAAAGAGCGTGGTCAGCAGTATCCTGCGGTCGGTCGTCGCCGCGAAGATGGCAAGATTGAAGTGCTAGACGGTAGTCGCCGTCGTATGTCTTGTATTCTGTCTGACAAAGAGTTCATGATTTACGTTGGCGAGAACATCAGCACCGAACACGCTAAGTTCCTGTCTGACGTTGCGAATGCACACAAACCTCTTTCTTTGTATGAGAAGGGCAGAGAGATGCTGGCTAAACTAGAAAGCGGTGAGGCGGAAGACCAGAAAGCACTCGCTAAGATGTTCCAATGTAGTGAAGCGCTAGTGAGTGGTGCATTAAAAGCGGCAGATCTGCCTCTTGAACTGCTTCAGGCGTACCCAAATGTTGCTGAACTTGGTCGTCCAACAATCGTTAAACTGCACAAGCAATTTAATGCACTTGATTCAGGTAAGCAGGCTAGCTTGCTTGAAAAGTGCGCCTCCAAGCAGGGATTTGTATGGCAGCGTACTCAATCGCAGGGCGTAGCTCGAATCACTAAAGAAGTGACCGAAACCATCGAAGCTTGGATTGAAGAGCTGTCACCGAGTAAAAAATCCGGTGTAGCGAAAACTGATTTAGTTAAAGGCCGCGCGAGTTACACTCGTAAAGGCAATAACCTCACTCGCCATAATGTCGCTACATTGATTCTGTTACTGTTTGCCTAGTTCATGACTGTTACTAAAGACTACTTTTCTCAACTCCTCGAAACCGCTGCGAAATCGAATCACCGCATTGGCGTGGTAGTGCGTGGGGATCTGCATTGGCAGCAACAATGTTTAGAGGCTGCGTTTTCTGTTGTTGCTGATGAGAAGATATTTTTGCTAGGTGGCGAGACATCATACCCGGTAGGGAAAAGTGTTGGTTTTAAGAAGGGGCAACAGCTACTTGGTCAGGAGTGCCAGTTATTGTGTTGTGACCTGCGTGACGGATTTGATGCCAACAGTTTTACTGCGGCGACGGGTTGCGTCGTGGGTGGCGGATTGGTGGTTATTTTAACTGGGCAGCAGACTCAACCAACGTTAGGTCAAGCATGGCTCGATAACGCACTACAAAAATTGATTACCCTAGAGCAGGGCAATGAGCTCACCCTACCAAATTATGCTTTTGACAATGCTCATCCCCATTTCGACGAGCAAGACCAAGCAATAGCTAAAATCCGTAAAGTGGTTGAAGGGCATCGTAAACGTCCGTTAGTTTTAACTGCCGATAGAGGGCGAGGAAAAAGCAGTGCACTGGGTATCGCGGCAGCAGAGCTTATCCAGCAACGTTCAATCCATATCGTGGTGACTGCACCCACATTAGCAACAGTTCAACCTGTTTTTGAACACGCTAAGCGTCTATTGCCTCAAGCTAAGTTAGAAAAGGGTAGGTTGGAGTATCAGCAGTCAGTCGTCGAATTTGTCGCGCCGGATGAATTGTTAAGAAGTGGACGAGTGGGGGACTGCTTGTTTGTTGATGAGGCATCGGCGATTCCAATTCCTATGCTCCAGAAAATGGTCGAAGTGCATCATCGCGCCGTATTCTCTACCACTATTCACGGTTACGAAGGGTGTGGAAGAGGCTTCACAATTAAGTTTCAATCTTGGCTTAAACAGCAGCGACCAGGCGCTCAGTTTCTACACATCTCTCAGTCGATCCGGTGGAACCAGTCTGATCCGCTAGAACAGTGGTTATTCGATACTTTCTTACTCAACGCTGAACTACGTAGCTTAGCAGGAACGGATACGAATACGCAGTTGGTCGAGATTGATAAACAGCAATTACTCGCCGAACCTTCACTTCTGGAAGCTTGTTTTGCATTGTTGGTTAATGCGCACTATCAGACGTCACCGAACGACCTAATGTTATTACTAGATGATGAGGCTATTCAGCTTCATGCAGTTTTCGATAATAACCAGTGCTTGGGTTGTATGCTGACTGTGGTCGAAGGGCAGTTTGATGATGAGTTGGTAGAGCAGGTTCTACTTGGAAAGCGCCGACCACGTGGTCATATGGTTCCGACCATGATGGCAAGTCAATTTGGCATCGCTGAGGCGGCAACAGAGTCGAGTATTCGAATTATGCGAATTGCGGTTCACCCTGAAAGGCAGAGATCGGGTTTGGGTAGAACCATGGTCAGCCAATTGATTAACAATCATGATTATAGTTACTGCTCTACTAGCTTTGGTGCCACAGAAG
>NZ_JATABG010000139.1:0-8522 GCF_036533755.1 Vibrio sp. M260118
GCACGAAGAAACTCTATTCCACCAGTAGAGAGAGTATCCGCCTGGTCATGATAGAAAGCGCCGTATGGGTGAGCATCTGGGTCTATGCCTTTGTTAATTTGAAAATCGTATTCGCGAATGGCTGGTAACCCTGGCAGGAGCTCGACTCCTGATGTACCCACTACGCAGTGAGGATTCCATTTGATATCCACTTCCGGAAGGCCCACTGGCTCTAACATGTTTTGTGGGGTTGCCGCTTCCCATGCCGCGCCTGGTGGATGCATATCACGCGATACCAAACGCAGTGACGCTTTAGCATGATTGCTCTTTAACTCTTCAACAATCTCTAGCGCGCCCTGCACTGGTAGCTCATTGGGGCAAAGTTCACTAAACCCTTTTTGTGGATCAACATCGATTGAAGCGGTTGTCTGTTTATCAATTTTGATGGTTTGAAATAGCATAGTCACTCCTTGTGCAATCAACGCAGGCAGGTCTGGAAATAGGTCACGCACTTTTCGCCAAGACTATAAACTTGCGCAGGTTTTCCTCCGCGACCTCTGTTGGTGGACGCCATCTTATTAGCGCTAACGATTACCCCCGTATCGATCAAGCGGCGCTTAACCGTCATACGATTAACCTCGACACCGAACTTGGCATAAGCGGCAATAATGTCAGAGACCAAAAACTCTTTTTCCAATGCAAACAACGCAACTGAGGTGTACTCAATCGCAGCTCTTAGTTTGTTCCAAGCAAGTTTAATCAAATCGGCATGGTCAAACGCGAGTTGCAGTTGATCATCGAGCACTGAACTCAATGGAAACCACCGCAATTGCTCTTGGCACAGTCCACAGTTTTCAATCTGTTCGACATTGGACTGATTCAACAACGCGTAGTGCGCAATCGTCACGCTCCAACCTTCAGGGTCGCGCTTAGGATTGCCATCGACCATAGGTTGGCTGATGTAGTTAGGGTACGTGTGAATTTTCTGGCGGCAGATACGCTTGCGTGCAGCATCAAAATCTTGATCCGCTGGCTGTCCTCCCTGAGCAGATAAATCGTGTTCGAAGACGAAGCCACCCGGGATAGACCATAGTCCATGCTCGGGGCGTTGTTTATTGTTGCGTTTAATAAGTAAGGTTTCTAACCCTTGCTCACCTAGTCGCAAACATATCATGTCAATAGTGACAATCATTATGCGTTCCCTAACTCCTTAATTAGTCGTTAGATTAACACCGCTTATCAGCAAGTCAAATGAAAGTAACAACTTGTTATAAACTAAGAATAATCACCTACATTTGTAGTAGCAATATACCAAAGTCTAATTCCCTGCGTGTGAATATCCTTACACAATTAGCCGGCATCAACTATAGTTAGTAACATAATTTGACAAACTATAGGGGCTTATTTAAAGTTCACTCAAATGATAGTTCCAATCGCATTAATTAGATGTTCAGATAATTGGTGTGGTTGGTATCAAGCCCTCAGAAATATAGGATGGCTGAATGACCGCCAAGCTTTTTAACCACGACATAATCCAAAGTGCGCTCGATCTCGACGTCTATAAGATCAATATGATGCACGCGGCGCGAACGTACTACCCCGATACGCACGTTCGTTACGAGTTGATTGTTCGCTCGGACGAAGACTTATCTGAGCTTAAAGATTCTGTAGAACAAGAGATAGGTAAACTCGCAGACTGCCTTTTCAGCCAGCAAGAGATAGCTTATCTTGAGCAAAAAGCACCCTACCTTAGCCGTGACTTTCTTACCTACCTTGGCGAGTTTCGATTCAAACCATCCGAGCAGGTATGCGTAACCACGCTTAACAACCAGTTACGTGTGTCGATTAGCGGTATTTGGCATGAAACCATCCTCTACGAAACCCTCGTGATGAGTATTATCTCAGAGGTGCGAAGCCGAACTTTGTGGAGCACTATTCCGTACCATGCATTTCTCAACACGCTTAAGAACAAGGTTGATGAGTTAAAAACTGAGTTAGCTCGTCGAGAGATCAGCAACTTTGTGTTTTCAGAGATGGGCAGCCGACGTCGTTTTAGTGCCCAAGTTCAGCACGATGTGGTCGACTACATTCAGCAAAACGCACCTGAGTTAATGAGCGGCACGAGTAACTATCATCTCGCCAAGAAACTTGATTTAACGCCGATTGGAACTGTCGCCCATGAATGGTTTATGGCTCACCAACAACTTGTTGAACCGGCAAAATCGCAACAGGTCGCACTGGATAGGTGGCATAAAGCGTTTAATGGCAAACTTGGTATTGCTCTGACCGATACCATAGGGATTGACGCGTTTCTAAAAGATTTCACCTTTGAGCGTGCTTCTGCCTATGCTGGCGTACGTCACGACTCGGGAAGCCCATTTGAATGGGGAGATAAAATCATTGCACACTATAAATCACTCGGCATCGACGCGAAATCTAAACTGCTGATATTTACCGATGGACTTAACTTCGAACGTGCAATTGAGATCTGTGAGTATTTCCGCAACCGAGCAACGGTAAGCTTTGGCATTGGGACATTCTTAGCCAATGATATGGGCGACTGGAGCGACGACAAAGGGATGTATAAGCCGCTCTCCATGGTGGTTAAAATGACAGAATGTAATGGTGGCGCCGTAGCTAAAATCAGCGATGAGCCAGAAAAAGCCATGTGCGAAGACCCACTATTCCTCGAAGACTTAAAGCATAGCTTTGGCTTAATCACTGAGTTTGATAAAGCCAGTTAATAAAACCAATAAAAAACGGAGCGCTAGGCTCCGTTTTCGATCTCAGCACTGTTTCTTATAGGCTCATGATCTTCTTGAACTCTTCTTCAGAATACTTCTTCTCTGTACTCTTAGTTAAGTCCGTCATCATCTTGTATCTTAGTTCTGTAGCCATACTTATCGTGCGCTTAAGCTGTCCATAAGAGTAATCCGCCGCCATAGTTTTAGCCGCTTCTTTATCCACTTTGTACATGCTCGCTAGCGTTTTATCCAGGTGAGCCGCTTGCTTGTACAGTTGAGTCTCTTCTTTATCCCAAGTCGCTTTCAAAATAGGTAGATACTTATCTGGGTTTGCAGAAGCGAGCGCTGTTAAACTGCGGAACTGCCAGTAAGCGGAGTCATCGCTGTAAGTATCATCACCTACTTGGAACGCTTTAGGGTATTCGTGAAGCGTTGAGTAGAGTGGGACTAATACAGACTCTGGCAACACGCCAAAGCTTTGCCAAATTACACCTTGCAGCTCATTTGGCATCTCTGGACGAAGCTGGATAACATGCGACTCTAGTTGACGCTCAACACGAATTGGGCGTTTTGCTTTGCCTTCCAATGACGTGCCATCGTAAGTCGCACTGAGTACTTCAGCCACATCCCCTACCGAGATTTTCTCATCGGGTGTCATGAACAGTGGATATTGCGCTAGGCGACTCTGTTGATGTTTCGATGGAGTCAGCATCTTTTGACCTAGCCATTCGCGATCGATGTTGTATTCATCACCGATGACGCCAAACGCTTTAGCAAAGTTGAACGACTTCTTGTCCGCTTTATCTAATAGCTTGTGCTGCTGTACAAACTCGAACAGGCCTTTAGAGTGAAGAACGTCTTTACTCGCCAGATTAACGCCATGAACACGTAAACCATTGGCAATCATAGCGTAGCTATCGTCAGGCACTTTTACCGCAATCCAGTGGTGGCCCGAGCCAATTTCAAACAACCAAGCTTCGTTGACATCAGCAATGTAAAGGCTGTTGCCCTCCCCTGCGCCAAACGTTTCGATGTAGTGACCTAACAGTTCAACAGCCTGTTTAGCGTTTTCGGCTTGCGGAAGAATTAGGGTAGGAATAACGGCTTCAATCACGCCATTATCAACCAGAGGGTCTACTTTCGCAGCTTTGTCATTCACCTCAGCACTTGTGGTAGCGGAGATAGCAACATTATGCTCGTTAATGCCACGCTCTTCATAGAACTTGCCATCACTATTTACCGTTTTTGCATCCCAATCAGGAATCGCTGAGTAGGCAAAAAAGTGTTTAGGCATTGGAACCACCAACCCATTACCGAGTTCCCAGTCACCTGCTTCGTTGTCCTGTGCTGGACGGTACTCTAAATACTTGTTCCAGTTGTTGATACCAAAGTCTTCATTACGCGCAATCATTATACTGCCGTCGCTCGAAGCACCTTTACCAACGATAAGTCCAGTACAGGCTAACGCATTACCACTCAAGGCGACAGCCACTGCAGTTGCAAGAAAGGATACAGACCATGTTTTCATCTTAATTCTCCGCTTATGAAACGAGATAATTCAAAGTTAACGTCAGTTATATTTGCAGGGCTTTTATTATCTGTGTTTCCGACTGAGTGTACTTATCATCGCGGTAAAATTTTCGTCTGTTCGTCACATTACTGATATTTTCATTGTGAGAATAATTATTTGAAAAATATGCAATTTTCGCATAATTTCATTCGTAGATTTAGAGTTCAACCCTCTCTGTACTCCAGCCAAATTGAGCGCAAATTTGTTTTAACTGACCTACTTCTGCTTCGGTCTGCGCCACCAGCCATTGCAATATTTCATTCGCTACAGGGTTGTGATTTGCCTGATAGCAAAAGTACTGCCAGTCACTATGTTGCAACGCAATTTTTTCAGGGCATTTTAAGAATTTTCTTTTGAGCTCAGGTAATACTAAAAGCAGATCGGTCACAGTGACACCTTGACCAGATAAGCATGCACTGAGCGCCAAATCCAAACTAAAAAACACCGTGTCTCTGCCCAGCTTTTTGCCCTTAAGGTTGGCATTGGCGAGCCATAGTTTCCAGTCTTGGTGGTCTAGAGTGGCGTGTAAATGAGGCAACGCAAGGACATCTTCAATTTGGATGTTTTTTTCAGACATCAACTCTGCATAAACTGGCGCCATATATTCTGCACGTAGAAAGGTAACGCCCGGTTTGCCAACGTAGCGGTCACGCTGGCGGGTATTGATGATCAATAGATCACAATCTTCGAGTTCTAGTACCGGATCCTCTTCGATTGAAGGAATAATCACGATTTCATGTTCTGGATATTTTTCGTTGAGCATCGCGACATTAGGCATTAAAACGCGAGTGGCGTAACTGAGCGCACTCTTTATTACGATTCGCTTCTTGGCTGGCGCTTTCCACTGTGCAATCAGCGAATCAAGGTTGTGATAATTTTGCCGAAGCACCTCATACAGATCTTTACCTTGTCGAGTCAATTCAATCGCTCGATGCTTGCGCACCAAAAGCGCACAATTGAGCTCATCTTCTAGCTGTTTTATCTGTCGACTTACAGCACTTTGGGTTACGTTTAGCTCATCAGCAGCTTTAGTAAAACTCATCAAACGTGCGACTGCTTCAAAGACTTTTAATCCATTGTGCGAGTAAGGAAGATTCGAATACGGACTCATTTGCCTCTCCCATGATCTGAACTCATGCCAGAGTGGCATAAATGTCATTTGAACGCCAGTCAGATAACCTTTACCTTTGTGTGATAATGATCACGAGGCGCACATGAAGAAAATTCTCACTCTTGCTATACCACTTATTATTTCGCAGATGATCTCTATGGCATTGGTTCTTACCGATGTTTGGATGATGTCGCGATTAAGTGTTTCTGCCATTGCAGCAGGAGGGTTAGGCGCTTCAATCTACTCTTTCGTTTTCATCGTTGCGAGCAGCACTGTTGGCTGTGTAGCGAATCTCATTGCCATCGCTTACGGGCAACGAATCGCTCGCCCAGAGTTTGGCAACCAACAGATCAGGCTTGCGGTAAAAGGAGCGGTACTGCTCTCGGTAGTACTCAGCGTTGTTCTGACTATTAGCTTTATGTTTGTTCCACAGCTGTTCGCGCTAGCAAATCAGCCAAGCGAACTTGCAGCACCCGCTATGCAGTATGTCGACACGTTAAAATGGGCGATGCTCCCTTCTTTGTTACTACTTGTATTGCGCGGTTTAACCAGCGCGTTTGGCAACGTTCGCTCGATTATGGTGATGTCGCTGATCACGGTTGTTCTTAATGTGCCAATTAGCTACGTGCTTGCATTTACCTTTGATCTTGGGCTTTCAGGGTTGGGCGCGGGTACAGCACTGGCAGCGTTAATCGTGATGCTTGGCTACGGTATGTGGGTCTTTAAGCGCGCCGAATATGCGCCATTTGCTCCTTGGTTAAATACGCACGAGTACTCATTATCTTTGCTAACCCCACTGCTTGCTATGGGGTTGCCTATCGCTATCGCTGCCCTGTTAGAGCACGGGTTAATCTATGGCGGCACACTGATGGCAGGAACGATCAGTATTGCTGCGCTGGCTCTGCATCAGATCCTTTTACAGTGCTTAAGCTTTACGTGGAATATCAATTTTGGTTTCTCACAAGCAGCGGCCATATTAGTCGGGCAAGACTTTGGGGCTGAAAACTATGATGGTATTAAGCGCACTGCACTACGCAGCTTTGGAATCACCACAGTACTTAGTATCGTCATGGCTGGCGTATTTATGCTTTGGCCTGAGTTAATCGCTGCAATGTTTAATCTCGACGGCGAGCTGACTCAACTGCTGACCTTGGTGCTGTGGGTGGTAGCACTGTCATTTATCGTCGATGCTTGGCAGCTATTGGCAATCAACCTACTACGCGGAATGAAGATTGTCATGGGACCAACCATCATGACGGCTATCGGCTACTGGGTGTTTGGCCTTCCTTCTGCTTGGTTACTGATGCCTGAATTTGGGCTAGCAGGCATTTGGGGCGGGATCGGAATTGGCTTAGGCGTCACAGGTGTGCTTCTGCTGGTTCAACTTCTCAACGCAATTAGAAAGCAACGTGATAGTGACTCATACGCAGTCGCCATGGGTTAAGCATAGATTTATGCTTAACGTCGATAGTGGATTTTAGCGGGAAACACCTGTTGCTCCACTTTGCTATCAGGCTGGCTTAGCACAGCTTTGCCAGCGTCAAATAGTGCTTGTGCAATCAGGTCACAATCTTGCTCTATCGAATCTACTTTGATTGGCAGGCAGTCTAGAATATCGTAGTTATCAAAAGTTGCGATGCGAATATCAGACATTAGCAAACTGTGTTCGGTCAAGTAGCGTAAGACGCCTTCAAGTAAAGAGTACGAGGCGGTGAACACAGCTTGTGGTAAACGGCCATTTTGCTCAATCGCTCTCGCCATCATTTCATAGCCAGAGCTCGGCTGATAATCTTGGTTAAACACATGCTTAGATTGAAACTCGACTCCCGCTTGCTTTAAGCCCGCTTGATAGCCAGAAAAACGGTCTTTGCTTGGCGATAGAGCCATTTGACCGCCAATATAGAAGCACTCATCAAGCCCATAAGCGAGCTTCGCTACCACCTCTTGAGTCGCGCTAGCTGCATCAGTTTTGATGTTAATAGCCTTGCTGCCATCAATCACTCGGTCGAAAAGAATCACAGGTGTCGATTGCGTCGCAGCTAGTAGTTCGCTTTCGTCCGTTTGCGCAGTGGCAATCAACAATAGATCAACCTGTCTATCGACTAAACTTCGAATCGCCTGGTTTTCCATTTCAGGATCATCGTCAGATGAAGCGATTAGCAACTGGTAGCCTTCACTACGGCAAAGGATTTCTAACCGCTTAGCGATGGTCGCAAAGCCCATGTTAGTTAGGTCTGGGATCACAAGCCCTGCGGTGTAGGTCTGTTTTGACTTTAACGCGCGCGCATAAATGCTTGGAGAGTAATTATTAGCAAAGGCGATCTCTTGAACCTTTTTTACCGTCTCTTCATGGATACGATGTTTTTTCGCATGGCCATTAAGCACAAAGCTGACGGCCGATTTCGACACACCTGCTAGCTCAGCGATATCAGCAAGCTTTAACTTTTTTGTTGCCATTCTTTACCTGCGTTGGTTAACAGCCCTGTTACAGGCTAGAGCCTATTTTACTGATATCAAGTTAGATTTCTAACCCTTTGTCGGTTTGATAGCTACATAACCAACATAGTGACAGAAAGATCGTTACGGATCACAATTCACTCTCTAATAACTCCATTATAGCGAGAAGTAGGTGTTCAGCTAAATCGTTTTAGCTATATAATTAGCGCATTACTACGAAGAGTTTTGAGGTTACAACTATGAACAAAGTATGGGTTACTGGCGATGCAGTCGTAGACCTGATTCCTGATACCGAATCAACATATCTAAAATGCCCTGGTGGTGCGCCAGCCAATGTAGCGGTTGCCATTGCGCGTCTTGGCGGTGACAGCGCATTCTTTGGACGTGTGGGGCAAGATCCTCTTGGCCGCTTTATGAAGCAGACTCTAAGCGATGAACGAGTGAACACAGATTTCATGCTGCTTGATGAAAGCCAACGTACTTCAACTGTCATCGTCGATCTTGACGACAGCGGTGAGCGCAGCTTTACCTTCATGGTCAAACCAAGTGCGGATCAGTTCTTGGTCGAGAGCGACATCCCTCAATTCAATCCTGGTGACTGGTTACATGTCTGCTCAATTGCCTTAGCTAATGAACCTAGCCGCAGCGCAACATTACAAGC
>NZ_JATABG010000140.1:0-8483 GCF_036533755.1 Vibrio sp. M260118
CACCTTCCTCCATTAATGTTTACCGATAAAGAAATGATGGCCTTAGAGCTTGGAATGCGAATGGTTAGAGCTTGGTCAGACGACGAGTTAGCTTCAGCATCTAAATCCGCCTCGGCAAAAATTCTTTCAGTGCTACCTGATCGCCTCAAACAACAAATTGAAGAGTTTCCGATCTTTGTCCCTGAAATCCACACATCGACTCACAATGCGACCAGAGGAAAAATGCTTCGTCATGCGACCGACGCTAAACTAAAAATAGAGATAGATTATAGCGATCAACATGGTAATAAAACGGTGCGTCGCCTACAGCCTCTCGGACAAATATTCTGGGGTAAACTGTGGACGTTAGTGGCTTGGTGTGAACTAAGGGACGATTATCGCCACTTTCGAATTGATAGAATCGAAAAGCTCAATATTCTTGACCAAGAGTTCGAGACCTCAGAAGACAAGTGTCTCGAACACTATATCAAGCAACACGCTCCTGAGGCGTAACAAGGCTACTTCATGACAGTCGGAGAAATGTTCAATGCCAGTAAACACCCATTAAGATCAGACTCTACCTCGAACTCAACCCTTTCATTAATGTGGGGCTCAATCGGGCTATCTTCGATGTCATTCACATGAAAAAACACCATTTTTCCCTCATTGTCCTGCTCGATAAAACCGTACCCGTGGCTCTTATCTAAATCAATGATTCTTCCTAGTACCGACATAACCGCGTCTCCTCAAACAGTCTTTAGTCTAGATACTGCGAGTCAGTCGGTTTAGATCACTCGCTAAGCGAATAGGATATTTTTCAAATCATGCAAAGAGCGAACAGTGTAGTTTGGAGAGATCGCATCATCTTTCTCTGCGCCATCACTGTTTAACCAACAAGTCTCAATACCAAAGTTAATCCCACCAAGAATGTCAGAGTGTTGATTATCGCCAACCATTAGTACTTTGCTTTTACATGGCATGCCCATTTTCTCTAATGCATGACTGAAAATTCCCGTATCTGGTTTAGCCACTCCAACCTCTTCAGAAATGATCACATGTTCAAAATATTGGCTCATCCCTGTTTTCTCAAGTCTAATCGCTTGAAGATCGGTGAAGCCATTGGTGATAATGCCCAGTTTAGCCTTACCATGTAGCGCCTGCATAAGTTCTTTCGCTCCTGGGAGTACCGTGCAGATATCTGCCATAGCATTGAGAAAAGCAGAGTTTAGCTCAGATGGTGTTGTCCCTAAGGTCTTTGCCCACTCTTCAAATCGTGTGTGCTTTAACTCCTGAGCGGTAATTGTCCCATTCTGATAATCAACCCAAAGTGGCTTGTTTACAGCTTGATAGTGTTCAAAATCACCGTGAGTGAACTCAATACCTTTGCGCGAAAACATCAGTTGCATTCCTTTAAATGCATCAAAATGGAACAGGGTTTCGTCCGCATCAAACAAGATCCAATCGTACTTCATTATTTTCTCCTCAGAAACTGATGACTAGTGTAAATTGTTTTCTTTTAGATGATAATACCGTCCAAAAGAAACTTATTGTTTACTGGAATTCAACTATGCAAGCTTTCTCAGCCATTCCAATCTTCGTCTCTGTTGTCGAAAGTGGGAGTTTTTCTCATGCCGCCAGTAAATTAAACATCACCAAGTCTGCGGTAAGCAAACGTATCACTCTGTTGGAAGACGAACTAGGTATTCGACTGCTTAACCGCACAACTCGGAAACTGAGCCTCACCGAAGCAGGTCAACGCTACTACGACTATGTTGTTCAGTCACTAGCATTGGCTCAGCAAGGCCTAGACGCCGTCACCGAACTACAGGGTAACCCTAGAGGTACTCTTAAAATCACTGCGCCAATGTCATTCGGTGTATTGCATATCGCTCCACTTATTTCAGAGTTCTTAGCGCTCTATCCTAATGTAGATATTGACCTCAACTTAGAGGATCGGATGGTGGACTTAGTTGAAGAGCGGTTTGATGTCGGCATAAGAATTGGTGACTTGCCCTCCTCTAATATCGTGGCAAAGAGACTAGCACCTTGTAAAAGTGTCCTTTGTGCCTCTCCTTCATATATCAAAGAGAATGCGCTGCCACTAAAACCCAGTGATCTGTCTAACCATAGTTGCATGCAATATAGCTACTACAGAGGTGGGAGTGAATGGACTTTTAGTTCTTCGAGAGGAGAGTTTAAAGTAACACCAAAAGGTCGACTAATAGTCAACAATAGCGAAGCAATACGTAGAGCAGCTCTTAACGGGAGTGGAATCGCTAATCTCCCCAATTTCATCGCAGGGAAAGATATTTCATCAGGACGCTTACAACTTGTGTTGTCTGATTTTTCACTACCGACCCACGCAGTGTATGCGGTCTTTCCAGAACGCAAACATGTTCCACTTAAGGTTAGAGCGTTTATAGATTTTATAAGCGAGAGACTGGGCACTGAAACTCCATACTGGGATGCAGGGCTAGAATCATAAGCCTTCAATCTAACCTAAGCGGAATGTGACTGTGAGCTCAGATTTCTCTACCAATCGACTTTCTCTGGCGGACTATGATTTAAGACAATTATTCCCTCCAGCAATCCAGTCAAAATGACCATATAAGCGGTTCTAGGAGTACTCAAATGAAACGATTCTTTCCATCTAGCGTTATGCTCATTCCATTTGTTGTTAAACATTACGAAGACGAGGAGAGCGACGAGACATCAGAATTGAACAAAGAGGCAGAGCAACACTCAGAACTCGAGCCAGAAACCTAAATCAACACATCACCAGTTCTTAATTAACATATTTTTGTCGTTGCTTCGTTTAATAAATAGAGAAGTTTTTCTAGCCCCTAGCCGTATTTCACTGCTAGGGGCTTTTGCTATGTATGACTTTTAATCAGGCATAGTTACGTGTATCTGTTGGTTAAACGATTGCGCTAAACCACTAATATTTAACAGCTTTTTATACATTTCTTACGCATATAAATTTGCGTCACACTTCACAGTTATGCTTACCTCCTTTGGGTCATATTTTTGTTTCAGATCAAATTTAAACTCAGGATATTTATGCGAGTCTTAGCTCAGTTTTTAAATCTATAACTATATGGAGCAATCCAATGACGAGTGCATTTTTTATCCCTACTGTAAACCTTATGGGCGCTGGCTGTTTAAAAGAAGCTGCTGATAGTATTCAATCTCAAGGCTTTAAAAAGGGCTTAATTGTCACTGACAAAATCCTTAGCCAAATCGGCATGGTTAAGCAAGTTCAAGACATGCTAGCAGAGCGCAGCGTTGAAACGGTTGTATTCGATGGCACACAGCCAAACCCAACAATAAGCAACGTTAACGACGGTCTAGAACTACTAAAAAGTAATCAGTGTGACTTCGTTATCTCACTAGGTGGCGGTTCGCCTCACGACTGTGCCAAAGGCATCGCACTAGTGGCTGCAAACGGCGGTAAAATTGGTGACTACGAAGGTGTCGACCAGTCAGCGAAACCTATGCTGCCACTTATCGCTATCAACACCACAGCAGGTACTGCGTCTGAAATGACTCGTTTCTGTATCATCACAGATGAAGAACGCCACATTAAGATGGCCATTGTCGATAAGCACACCACACCACTTATTTCTGTTAACGACCCAGAATTGATGCTTGCTAAACCAGCGTCGCTAACGGCAGCAACAGGTATGGACGCGCTAACTCACGCCGTAGAAGCTTACGTATCTATCGCAGCAACACCAATCACTGATGCGGTAGCAATTAAAGCTATCGAGTTAATTCAAGCACACTTGCGTACCGCTGTGGAAAATGGCGATGACATCCAAGCACGTGAGCAAATGGCTTATGCTCAATTTATGGCGGGTATGGCCTTCAACAACGCATCTTTAGGTTACGTTCACGCAATGGCACACCAACTTGGTGGTTTCTACGACCTTCCGCATGGCGTATGTAACGCTATTCTTCTTCCTCACGTACAGCGTTACAATGCGCAAGTGTGCCCTGAACGTCTACGCGATGTTGCTAAAGCTATGGGTGTTGAGGTTGAAGGCCTATCAGCCGAGCAAGGCGCTGAAGCGGCAATCGACGCTATCGTTACGCTAGCGAAAGATGTTGGTATTCCTGCAGGCATTCGCGAACTAGGCGCTAAGTCTGAAGACATTGCAACGCTGGCAGATAACGCGCTTAAAGATGCTTGTGGTTTCACGAACCCTAAACAAGCGACCCATGAAGAGATCTCTGCGATCTTCGAAGCAGCAATGTAATCTTCACATTTTCTTTACTTAGCCTCCTTCGGGAGGCTTTTTTGTACTTTTTGGTCACCAAATACGTACTACACTTCTACGACAACGGAGGTGTTATATGAAATCAACAATTGGGCTTATTGCTCTATTCTTCAGTTCTTTTTTGTTTGCCGGAGAGAGCAAAATTTACAATGTAAAGGGTAATGATTACGAGGGCTACTGGGCGAAAACCAGCGATGATGCTCCATTAGTTCTACTCGTCCATGACTGGGATGGGTTAACCGACTATGAAATGAAGCGAGCTAAGATGCTCAACGAGCTAGGATACAACGTTTTTGCTGCAGACCTGTTCGGTAAAGGCATTCGACCTACAGAAGTCAAAGATAAGAAACAACACACAGGCGAGCTTTACAAAGACAGAGAAAAACTACGCGCATTAATGCAGGGCAGTTTAGATTTCGCCACGTCACTAGGTGGCAATGCTGAAAATGTCGTGGTGATGGGTTACTGCTTTGGTGGCGCAGCGGTTTTAGAGTCAGCCCGTGCAGGCATGCCAGCAAAAGGTTTTGTTACCTTCCATGGCGGTTTGGGTACGCCTGAAGGTCAATCATACTTACAAACCTCTGCACCAATACTTGTCCTTCATGGTACAGCGGATACCGCGATTCCAATGTCTCAGTTTGCATCGTTGGCCGAGCAACTGGAAACGGCAGGTGTAGAGCATGAGATGATCACCTACAGCGGCGCACCTCATGCCTTTACTGTATTTGGCAGCCCGCGCTACCGCGAAGATGCAGACATTAAATCTTGGGCTAGCTTCACTCAGTTCTTGAGCGTACAAACTCAATAATCTCAACAAGTTCCGAGGTTAACTCTCGGAACTCATTGTTTCCGATAAGCTTTAAGGTGCATCATCCACTTCAACCGGTAGATAATGCTTAGGCTCTAGCTTGAGCCATTCTGGCAGGACAGTACCTATCGAGATTGAAGACCAAGTTCCTGATAGGATGCCGATAAACATTGCCACTGCGAAACCTTGCAGAGCACTACCGCCAAGAATCCACAACGCCGATACTGTCATTAGGGTTGTACCTGATGTCACCATAGTCCGTGAGAAAGTTGCCATCACTGCTTGGTCGTTTATCTCTTCTGTAGCCAGGTTTTGTTTCGCAATGAGTAGTTCACGAATTCGATCAGCAATGATGATCGAGTCATTGAGTGAATAACCTAGAATCGCCAGAATCGCGGCGAAGACCGTCAGGTTAAACTCCATCTGGGTAGCAGCGAAGAAGCCTAACACCAATACCACGTCATGAACTAAGGCAAGCAATGAACCACTTGCCAAACGCCACTCAAAGCGGAAACACAAATACCCTAGGATACATAGCATTGAGATCATCAATGCAAGTCCACCTTGATCAACTAGATCTTGTCCAACTTGGGAGCCAACCATGCTATTACTCACGACATCAACTTGATGAGAGATAGAGGAAAGAGTAGATACAATATCAACGCTATCGTTAGCTTGCCCAGGGATTGGGTAACGAACGACCCATCGTCCCTCTTCATCTGAACGAGTGACGTTCGTAAACTGGCCGAGCTCCGGTTTTAGCGTTTCAACAAGCTGAGACTGGGTAAGGTTATTGTCAACTTTCACTTCAGTGACCATACCGCCGGTAAAGTCTAGCCCCATGTTGAGGCCATTCATGCCCAATGCTACCAACGAAAATGCCATTAAAGCGAACGAGACATAGTTAGTAATGTAGCGCACTCGACGAATATGCAGTTTAAAGAAATCAACCATGATTACACCCTCACATCACGACGTGAGTCGCGTCCCCAAATTAAATTGATAATGGCTCGTGATGCAAACACACCACTGAACATGCTGGTCAACAAACCTAGACCAAGCGTTAAAGCAAAACCTTGAATCGGCCCATTACCTATCGAGTAAAGTACAACGGCTGTTATCATCGTGGTGATGTTGGCATCTAGAATGGTGCTCAATGCACTACCAAAACCGAGATCAATCGACTGAGCAAAGGTGCGCCCTTCCGCCAGTTTGTCTTTTATTCGCTCAAAGATCAGCACGTTAGTATCGACAGCCATACCCACGGTCAGTACTAAGCCAGCGATACCGGGCAATGTCAGTACCGCGCCAGGAAGTAGCGCAATCAAGCCCAGTAAGCTAACCATATTAACCATAAGGGCCACATTCGCGACCCAACCTAAACGGCGATACCATAACGCCATAAAGGTAAGTGTCATTGCTAAACCAAGGGCTAACGCAGCAAAGCCATTCTCGATGTTTTCCGCACCTAACGACGCACCGATAGTGCGCTCCTCTACAATGGTGACTGGAGCAGTCAAAGAACCCGCGCGAAGTAGCAAAGCTAGATTTTGCGCTTCTTCCATCGTGCCTGCCCCTGTGATTCGGAACTGGCTACCCAATTGAGATTGAATCGTCGCAACACTGATCACTCGCTCACTGCGTTCAGTTTCACCATTGGCATTAGTCGTGTACTCGCGATAAACCGTCGCCATAGGTTTGCCGATATGCCTAGCCGAGAAATCACTCATGATTTTGCCACCAGCATGATCGAGTGAGATATTCACTTCTGAGAAGCCCATCTTATCAACACCTGCACGAGCATTAATGATGTGCTCGCCAGTTAACACAGGCTTCTTCGCTAAGGTCACATCGCGGCCATCATTGTCCTTAAGCACAACATCCCCATAGGCTTTACCGTCAGATGGAGTGCGAGACTCATGAAACGCCAATGTTGCTGTCGCGCCGATTACGTTTTTCGCCAGTGACGGATCTTGCACGCCTGGCAACTCAATACGAATACTATGCTCACCTTGGCGTTGTACCATGGCCTCAGTGATCCCTAGCTCTTCAATACGGTCACGCATGATCTTCAAGTTTTGTTTAATGGTGACAGATTGGAATTCAGATTTACTTTCTGGCGTCGGCTTAACCGCTAAATAGTCGGAGTGACGCTTCACCTCCCAGTTTGGATAGTTCTGCTTTAAGAAAGTGTTCACCGCTGACAAAGCATTGCCGGAGTTAGTTTTAATATCGAATGCCTCAGAGCCTACTGACGAGATTTGAACACCACGTACTCGCTCCTGGCGCATAAAGTCTCGGACTTCATCAACCAAGCTATTGCGTTGATCTTCAAACGCGTTATCAATGTCCACGTTGAGCAAGAACTGAACACCACCACGCAGGTCCAAACCTAGTTTTATTGGACTAAAGCCCATCTGACCGAACCATTGAGGCGCGACAGAAACATAGGAAAAGGTAATCGAATCCTCTTTACCCAATAGCTTATCTAACACTTTACGCGCTTGGGTTTGCTCTGTCTCATTATCAAAAACAAGGGTTGTTTGATCGCCAGACTGCTCGATTTTCAACACTTGGACATCGCGCTGAGCCAAGTAACGGTTGAGCTCTGTAACACTATTTAAAATGCTATTAGGCGCTGCTTGAGACGCAGTCACCTGTATGGAAGGTTTCTCACCATACCAAGTTGGAATCGCACTGAGGGCTAACATCACCACAGTCACCACTAACACCACATACTTCCACGCCGAGTAGTGGTTCATCAGGCGAACAGATTTCGCCTGTTTTACAGGTTTGTTTTTCATCGTATTTCTTAATCTAAGAGTACAGGCAGAGCCGTACCTAGGGATAACTAGCGAAGGTTATTCGCTTCGATTGTATGTATTAAGAAATCACAGAATATTGCCCATTCAGGGCGACATAGAGGGTGTTTGAATCTTTCCAACCGGACAACCGATACGGAGAAGTGTAGCGTGTGGTAAGCCTAAACCCTGCCTCATATTGTGGCAGTTCATAGCGCTGATAAAGAGCGCCAACACTGGGTTCAAAGTGTGTGACGTCATTACCCGTAAAAGATTCTCCATCATCGAGAAAACGTGTCGTTATTGAGCCACGACTCGAGTTAAGGATAGCCAACCAATTTTGCGAGAAATCGGCTTGGGTTGCAGGCTTAGTTTTTGGCGTTTGCTGGGCAGATTCGAGAATCGCTTGGAAATCAGCGCTGCTCGGAGTGAGAGTGGAGTTCGAACGAAGCGCAAGACGAGCCGATGCCTCATTTTCAGCTTGCAGCAAATACGCAAAAGCCTGCGTCGGTAGAACCATCGCAAGCATAACAAGCCAAATGTATGAGAAAACTCGTCGGAGCATTGATAATGCCATGTTAGAGACAACTAGCTGATAGTAGTCCCTTGCTGTTA
>NZ_JATABG010000141.1:0-8483 GCF_036533755.1 Vibrio sp. M260118
CGTCCGGATCGCCAAGTAGGTGTTGAACTTCTTCGTAACGCTCAACCAGGGTTTCTAGCTTAATAAGAATCGAGGCTTTCATAGTTTTCTTTAACTCAGGGGGTTATTAAAGTCGGTCACTCCAGCAAAAGGCTAAGAGTTATCCAGACCTAAACTTTGTCTAATTGTAGTCAATCTTGCAGGCTCACCTTTCTCGGCTGCACTTTGCAATGCGCGAGTTGGAGCGTGGATCAATTTGTTGGTTAGCTTGTTGCTCAGTTCAAGGAGAACTTTCTCGGCATCAGCTCCCGCTGCAAGAGACTGTAAACTTTTACTTAGTAACTCTTCGCGTATTTCATTCGCAGACTGACGATACTCACGGATACTATCCACCGCTTGCAGTGAACGCATCCACGACATAAATGCTGCACTTTCTTCACTGACAATAGCTTCCGCTTGAATTGCTTCAATCTTACGCTGCTCAATATTGCTATCGACGATAGATTGCAAATCATCAACTGTGTACAGGTAAGCGTCATTGAGATCGCCCACCTGAGATTCAATATCCCGTGGAACCGCAATATCCACTAGCAACATAGGTTGATAGCGACGCGCTTTGAGTGCGGTTTCAACCATGCCCTTACCGATAATAGGCAGCGGGCTCGCCGTTGAGCTGATCACGATATCTGCGCGCGGCAAAAACTCGGGGATCTCTGGCAAGCCAATGATCTCTGCACCAAACTGCTCAGCCAATGGCAAGGCACGCTCTTTGGTCCGGTTTGCAACAATCATATTACTGCAACCATTTGCCGCTAAGTGCTTAGCCACTAACTCAATAGTTTCACCTGCACCAACGAGCAACACCGTCGACTTCTCAAGCGATTCAAAAATATGTTTCGCTAATGTACAGGCCGCATAGGCAACCGATACGGCATTACCGCCAATGTCTGTCTCGGTACGAACTCGTTTCGCAACAGAGAAAGCTTTCTGAAATAGCTTCTCCATTGCAGAATCTACCGCTTTACTCTCACGAGAGTCAGAATACGCTTGCTTGACCTGACCCAATATTTGCGGCTCACCAAGAACCAAAGAGTCCAAACCACATGAAACACGCATCAAGTGACGAATAGCCGCTTGCTCCTCGTGGATATAGATGCTGGGTTTAAGATCCTCAGGGCTCACTTGGTGAAAGTGAGATAACCAATCGATCATTTTGCTCTTGCTACCGTTTTTTACATCGCAATAGATTTCGGTGCGATTACAGGTAGAAACAATCACACTTCCATTGACGTTAGGGTTTTGACTGAGCTGGTCTAACGCTTCAGGTAACTTTTCCGGACCAAACGCAACTTTTTCACGAAGCTCGACAGAGGCCGTATTATGGTTGATACCTATAGCAAGCAAAGACATTTATTATTGGTTCTCTGAATCAGGCAATGGATAAATAAGGTCGGAATTTTACTTTATGCCCTCTGTGAATGAAAGGGGAATAAGGATATGTTTTCTTGAGTTCGTGATTTCAATGATATAGTAAGCAGATACCTGGGTTAAAACTGGATAAATAATCACCAATGCCGCAACATTTTCGATCTATTTTTGTCCTGCTCTGCATGACTCTATTTTTGCACGGTTGTGCCACCATCGACAGTACAACCAACGTAGAGTGGCAAACCCACCAGCAGCGTCTTGCTAACATCAAGAGCTACAAATCTAATGGCAAGCTCGGTTATATCGCGCCAGAGCAAAGACAGTCGCTCAACTTCCAGTGGTCTCACTCGCCAACGTTAACCCAACTGCGCATGACCACGTTTCTTGGTCAAACTGCTCTAAACCTTAAAGCAACACCTGAAGGTGCAACCGTCGAAACCTACGATGATCAAACCTTCCACGCGTCGAGTCCTGAAGCGTTAATTCAACAGCTTACAGGTTTAAGCATTCCAGTTGAGCAGCTTAACGATTGGATGCTAGGTAGACCAACCCAAGCCGACAATTACCTGCTTAATGACACCAATACGCTCGCTTCACTAAGTAAGCAGGTTGGCACGCAAAGGTGGCAATTAACCTATTCTAGTTACCAAGATGTACTCATCGATGGTGTAGCCCTTCCACTGCCTAGGAAAATGAAGCTTGTCCAAGGCGAAACATCAATCAACATCGTTATATCCAAGTGGACCGTTAACCCATGATCACAGAAACCACGCACTGGCCTTCTCCGGCAAAACTTAATCTGTTCCTTTACATTACTGGACGTCGTGACAATGGGTATCACGAATTACAGACCCTGTTTCAGTTTCTTGACCACGGTGATGATCTCACTATCACAGCCAATGCCTCTGGCATAATTACACTCTCTCCGGAAATACCTGGTGTCCCATTAGAAGACAACCTGATATGGAAAGCGGCCACCGCATTGCAGAAACGCGCTGATTGTGGATTTGGTGCTCATATTGAGTTGAACAAGGTATTACCTATGGGCGGCGGTATTGGCGGAGGTTCTTCAAATGCCGCCACTACGCTGGTTGCACTTAATCATTTATGGCAAACAAATCTCTCAGATGATGAGTTGGCAGAGATTGGATTAGCACTCGGTGCTGATGTACCTGTGTTTACTCGAGGATTCGCCGCGTTTGCCGAAGGTGTAGGTGAAAAACTCACTCCAGCAGATCCAGAAGAAAAATGGTATTTAGTGGTACGTCCGGATGTTTCAATTGCCACTGTAAGTATTTTCACACATCCAGATTTAACCCGAAATACGCCAAAACGTTCCCTGGTAACGCTTCTTGACAGTGAATACGTAAACGATTGCGAAAAAATTGTTCGAATGCTGTACCAAGAGGTTGATAAGCAACTTTCTTGGCTGCTACAATACGCGCCGTCGCGGTTGACCGGGACTGGATCATGCGTTTTTGCCGAATTTTCGAGCAAAAAAGAAGCTGAAACGACCCTTAATAAACTGCCTGACAATGTCTCTGCTTTTATCGCAAAAGGGAGAAATATTTCTCCTTTACATGAGACACTGGCTAAGTACCGCTTAGCCCACTCACAATCTATTTAAAAACTGGACGCAACCCTGAGGTTTCCACCGTGCCTGATATGAAGCTATTTGCTGGTAACGCTACACCTGAACTAGCCCAACGTATTGCTGATCGTCTATACATCTCTCTTGGTGATGCTACTGTTTCTCGTTTTTCTGATGGCGAAGTCGCTGTTCAAATCAACGAAAACGTACGTGGTAGTGATGTTTTCATCATCCAATCTACTTGTGCACCAACTAACGACAACCTAATGGAACTTGTAGTGATGATTGACGCAATGCGCCGCGCTTCAGCGGGCCGTATTACAGCAGTTATCCCTTACTTTGGTTACGCTCGCCAAGATCGTCGTGTACGTTCGGCTCGTGTGCCAATCACTGCAAAAGTTGTTGCTGATTTCCTTTCTAACGTTGGTGTTGACCGCGTTCTAACTATCGACCTTCACGCAGAGCAAATCCAAGGCTTCTTCGACGTTCCTGTAGACAACATCTTTGGTACGCCAGTACTACTAGAAGATATGCAAGCTCGTGGCCTAGAGAACCCAGTTGTGGTTTCTCCTGACCTAGGCGGCGTTGTTCGTGCTCGTGCTACAGCAAAAGCACTAGGTGACATCGATATCGCAATCGTTGATAAGCGTCGTCCACGTGCAAACGTTTCTGAAGTAATGAACCTAATCGGTGATGTTGAAGGTCGCGACTGCGTGATCGTTGATGACATGATCGATACAGGCGGCACACTTTGTAAAGCAGCAGAAGCGCTTAAAGAGCGCGGTGCTAAGCGAGTATTCGCTTACGCGACTCACGCTGTATTCTCAGGTAATGCAGCACAGAACATTGGTAACTCAGTACTAGACCAAGTTATCGTGACTGACTCAATCACGCTACCTAAAGAGATGGAAGCAACAGGTAAAGTAACTTGCCTAAGCCTATCTCGCATGCTGGCTGAAGCAATTCGCCGCATTAGCAACGAAGAGTCAATCTCAGCGATGTTTAACTAATCATCCCTGAAGCTCCTTGAAAGCCCGCGAATATTCGCGGGCTTTTTTACTTCCACCTGTCACCACGACTCTACTATCATCCGAAGTCAACCCGGCCGAAGACATTTAGACGTCTAGAAGTTGACACGTCCAACCATTATACGTACCCTTAGCGCCCTTTTTAGCCTATTCAGACTTTTGTCATGCACGTTACTCCCTCAGCAAAGGCACTATTGCCTCTAATGCTATTCCTCACACTGTTTATTGGTGTCGGCAGCTATCTTACCCTCCAAGGCGTCGAATTCGCTTTCTACCAACTGCCAGCACCTGTTGCCGCATTACCGGCTATTATCCTTGCAATCCTATTGAGCAAAGAGAAGCTAAACAAAGCGATTGAACAGTTCATTCGTGGCGTCGGGCACGGCGATATCATCGCAATGTGCATCATCTATCTACTTGCTGGTGCCTTTGCTTCCGTAGCAAAAGCAACCGGAGGTGTCGATGCAACGGTCAATCTAGGGCTCTCATTTCTCCCACCTAGTCTTATATTGCCAGGCATGTTCTTAATTGCTGCGTTTATTGCAACCGCGATGGGCACTTCAATGGGCACTATTGCAGCACTCGCTCCTGTTGCGTTGGGCATTGCAGATACTACTGGGATAGATCACGCCGTTGCCGCTGGTGCGGTGCTCAGTGGCGCTATGTTCGGTGATAACCTATCGATCATTTCAGACACCACCATTGCTGCGACGCGCTCTCAAGGTTGTGAGATGAGAGACAAGTTCAAAGAGAACATATCAATCGCTCTCCCGGCTGCCATCGTTTCCCTAGCTTTGTTCGGTTGGTTGAGTGCGCCAAGCGAAATGCCTACGACAACAGATATTGAATGGTTAAAGGTTCTACCTTATCTGACCATTCTAATACTGGCCGTTTCTGGTCTGAATGTATTTGCCGTACTGACTATTGGTATTCTACTTGCGGGTTTTGTCGGCCTTTTCACTACGCCAGATTACTCTGCTACTCAATATAGCCAAGATATCTACTCTGGTTTTGGCAACATGCAGGAGATCTTCTTACTCTCGATGTTAATCGGCGGTTTAAGCGCATTAATGAAACATCAAGGCGGCTTGGTTTGGATCACTCAATCGCTAGGTAAAGTTTTACAATCAAGCAGCAGAAAAAGCGGTGAAATTGGCATCGCACTATTAGTCAGCCTAGTTAACTGCTGCACAGCAAATAATACCGTCGCAATTCTGGTATCAGGCAGTATCGCAAGAGAGCTCGCTGAAAAGCACGATATCTGCGCTAAACGCTCAGCAAGTTTACTCGATATTTACTCTTGCGTTATTCAAGGAATGCTTCCTTACGGCGCGCAAGTTCTTCTAGCAGGATCAATTCTCAAGCTATCTCCGTTAGAAGTAACTACTCACTCATATTATTGTTTCGCCCTCGCAATTGCCGCCTTAATAGCAATCGTCGCAAAACCGGCAAAAGCAAGACGAGCAACCTCAGCAGTCGCTTGTTCACAATAAACTATGCTATCATACCGCGCTTTTTGAGATTCCAAGAGAGATCCTAACCTTGAGTCAACAGATTAAACTTCTCGTCGGCCTTGCTAACCCTGGGCCTGAGTATGCGAAAACCCGGCACAATGCGGGTGCATGGGTCGTAGAAGAACTCGCCCGTATTCACAATGTAACATTGAAGAATGAAGCTAAATTTTTCGGTTTTACAGGGCGCATCATGGTTAACGGCCAGGATCTCCGTTTGCTTATCCCAACTACTTTTATGAACCTATCTGGTAAGTCTGTTGCTGCTTTAGCAAAGTTCTATCAGATTAAGCCAGAAGAGATCATGGTTGCGCACGATGAGCTAGATTTACCACCGGGTGTCGCTAAATTTAAGAAGGGTGGTGGCCATGGCGGCCACAACGGCCTTCGCGATACCATTAGTAAACTTGGTAATTGCAAAGATTTCTATCGTCTAAGGATCGGTATCGGCCATCCTGGACATAAAGACAGAGTCGCTGGATTTGTATTGGGCAAAGCTCCGGCAAAAGAACAAGAGCTTCTTGATGCAGCGGCAGACGAGTCTGTCCGCTGTTTAGACATCCTAATTAAGGACGGTCTATCAAAAGCACAAAATCGTTTACACACGTTCAAAGCTGAATAAGGTTACTATCATGGGTTTTAAATGTGGCATCGTTGGTCTACCAAACGTAGGTAAATCAACGCTATTTAATGCACTTACTAAAGCTGGCATCGAAGCGGCAAACTTCCCGTTTTGTACTATCGAGCCAAACACAGGCGTCGTGCCTGTGCCAGATCTTCGTCTAGACGCACTAGCTAAGATCGTTAATCCGCAAAAAGTGCTGCCAACCACGATGGAATTCGTTGATATCGCGGGTCTAGTAGCGGGGGCATCACGTGGTGAAGGTCTAGGTAACAAATTCCTAGCAAACATCCGTGAAACTGACGCGATCGGTCACGTTGTGCGTTGTTTCGAAAACGAAAACATCGTTCACGTAGCAGGTAAAGTATCACCTATCGAAGATATCGAAGTGATCAACCTAGAACTCGCGATGGCTGACCTTGATTCATGTGAGCGCGCTATCCAACGTAACGCTAAGAAAGCGAAAGGTGGCGATAAAGACGCGAAGTTCGAGTTAACCGTACTTGAAAAGCTACTTCCAGTATTAACTGAAGGTGGTATGGCACGTACAGTTGAGCTTGCTAAAGAAGAGCTAGCGGCTATTGGCTACCTAAACTTCCTAACGCTCAAGCCTACTATGTACATCGCGAACGTGAATGAAGATGGTTTCGAAGATAACCCTTATCTAGACGCTGTTCGTGAGTACGCAGAGAAAGAAAACAACGTCGTTGTTGCTGTATGTGCGGCTATCGAGTCAGAACTTTCTGAGCTTGACGATGAAGATCGTGAAGAATTCCTTGCAGATATGGGCATCGAAGAACCAGGCCTTAACCGAGTTATCCGTTCAGGTTACGATCTGCTTACGCTACAAACTTACTTCACTGCGGGTGTTAAAGAAGTTCGCGCATGGACAATCCCAGTTGGCGCAACGGCTCCACAATCTGCTGGTAAGATCCACACTGACTTTGAAAAAGGTTTCATTCGCGCGGAAGTCGTTGGCTACGATGACTTTATCGAGTTTAATGGCGAAAGCGGTGCGAAAGACGCAGGTAAATGGCGTTTGGAAGGTAAAGATTATATCGTAAAAGATGGCGATGTGATTCACTTCCGCTTCAACGTTTAATATCTCTTCAAGTCATTGACTTTAAAAGCCAGCACTTGTGCTGGCTTTTTTATTGCCAACGAGCAAAGAAACCAATTAACTCCTCAAACTGATGTCAATTTGTTATCAGTTTTCGATCATTAACACGCCTCTTTGTTTAAAAAGAAACCGAACGGTTGATTTCTGAGGATTTATTCAAAAAAACTATTGACGGCTTTGCCTCAACTTCGCATAATGCGCGCCGTTCCCAACGATAAGGCAACGAGTCGAAGAGAACAAAAATATGGTATGGCTACGTAGCTCAGCTGGTTAGAGCACATCACTCATAATGATGGGGTCACAGGTTCGAATCCCGTCGTAGCCACCATTCCTAAGTACTTTCTATGAAAGTCATTAGGAATAGATGCGGAAGTGGCGGAATTGGTAGACGCACCAGATTTAGGTTCTGGCGCCGCAAGGTGTGAGAGTTCAAGTCTCTCCTTCCGCACCATGTTTTATAGCTTTTGATAGCTATACCTGCAGGTCTATCGCCAAGCGGTAAGGCAGCGGCTTTTGATGCCGCCATTCCCTGGTTCGAATCCAGGTAGACCTGCCACTATTTATAGGTTCAATAGTGGTAAAGCATCATTTGATGCCCCATCTGTTGTCCCTGGTTGACTCCTTGTAGTCAGCCACTATTTATAGTATCAAGCCTAATTAAAAAATGGCTTGTCACTAAGAGCGCAACAGTTTATATTGTCTCGCTCACGAGTGGCTACGTAGCTCAGCTGGTTAGAGCACATCACTCATAATGATGGGGTCACAGGTTCGAATCCCGTCGTAGCCACCATTTACAATTTCATATGGCTTTTACCAATTAGCGGTATGAATACACTTTCTTTTTAGAAGAATTAGAGTTGCGGAAGTGGCGGAATTGGTAGACGCACCAGATTTAGGTTCTGGCGCCGCAAGGTGTGAGAGTTCAAGTCTCTCCTTCCGCACCATCTTTAAAGTCTCTTTTATTAGAGCACTGTAGGGCTATCGCCAAGCGGTAAGGCAGCGGCTTTTGATGCCGCCATTCCCTGGTTCGAATCCAGGTAGCCCTGCCACATTACAACTTCATAATGCTTTTACCAATTAGCGCTATGAATACAGATTAAGTTGCGGAAGTGGCGGAATTGGTAGACGCACCAGATTTAGGTTCTGGCGCCGCAAGGTGTGAGAGTTCAAGTCTCTCCTTCCGCACCATCTTTAAAGTCTCTTG
>NZ_JATABG010000142.1:0-8442 GCF_036533755.1 Vibrio sp. M260118
AAATTCAAGCCACTCACAACATTGACCAAGCCGACATGATGTCGGCTTTTTTGTTCGTAAAATCAATAAAAAAGGCGACTCAATGAGTCGCCTTTACCATTAATCTTTCAGCGATTAACCGATGTGCGTTGCTCCGCCCATGTACTTCTGTAGTACTGCTGGAATAGCGATACGACCGTCGGCTTCTTGGTTGTTCTCAAGGATAGCAACCATAGTACGACCAACCGCAAGACCAGAACCGTTTAGGGTGTGCACTAGTTCAGGCTTCTTCTCGCCTTTACGACGGAAGCGTGCTTGCATACGACGCGCTTGGAAGTCCCACATGTTTGAACATGAAGAGATTTCACGGTACGTCTTCTGAGCTGGAACCCACACTTCTAGATCGTAAGTCTTACGTGCACCAAAGCCCATATCACCAGTACATAGAACCACTTTACGGTAAGGAAGCTCTAGCAACTGAAGGACTTTCTCAGCATGACCTGTTAGCTCTTCAAGAGCATTCATAGACTCTTCTGGCTTAGTGATTTGTACTAGCTCAACTTTGTCGAACTGGTGCATACGGATAAGACCACGAGTATCACGACCGTAAGAACCTGCCTCAGAGCGGAAACATGGCGTATGAGCCGTCATTTTAAGTGGCAGATCCGCTTCATCAGAAATCGTATCACGCACCATGTTAGTCACTGGTACTTCTGCCGTTGGAATTAGAGACAGCTTACGTGGCTCTTCATCGTTCACTTTTTCTTCTAATGGCTCAGTGTGGAACAAGTCTTTACCAAACTTAGGTAGCTGACCTGTACCAAATAGGCTGTCAGAGTTAACTAGGTAAGGAACGTACATCTCTGTGTAACCATGCTCGTCAGTATGAAGATCTAGCATGAACTGAGCGATCGCACGGTGAAGACGCGCAAACTGACCTTTCATTACGATAAATCGAGCGCCAGTGATTTTGGTTGCACTAGCGAAATCTAAGCCACCACCAAGCTCACCAAGATCAACGTGATCTTTTAGCTCAAAGTCATAAGTTTTTGGCTCACCCCAACGAGAGATTTCAACGTTATCGTCTTCATCTTTACCCTCTGGCACATCGTCAGCAGGTAGGTTAGGCACAGAAAGCGTAATCTCTTCAAGTTTAGCCATAACTTCATCAAGTTCGACTTTTTTCGCATCAAGATCGCTACCAAGAGTACCAATTTGCTTCTTGATCTCTTCTGCACCCTCTTTATCGCCGGCTGCCATTTTTTGGCCGATTTGCTTAGAGATGGAATTACGCGTGGATTGTAAATTTTCAACTTCTACTTGAATCGACTTACGTTGTTCTTCAAGTGTACGGATAGTGTCTACGTCTAGCTTAAAGCCACGACGCGCTAGTTTTGCAGCTGTATCATCCAGCTCTGTACGAAGTAATTTAGAATCCAGCATTGTTAATCCTATGCTTTTTAGTAGTGAAATCGCGCTTGAGCATCTTGCTCAAGCGCTAAAAAATTATGTCCCAAAATAGTTGGAGTTGCAGCGCGGCAACAAACCAATTCAGCCCTATGAGCATAGGTGCTCTATTTGATTAGGGTGAATTGGTGCAGTTAACAAAGCTGCGGCTTCAAATATGAAGGGATACACGGGTAAATGTATCTAAAATGGCCGCCTATTCATAGCGCTTTTGTGGGCTTTTTGCGTCTAAACTAGCCAAGTAATCTAACTTTTCGCCAATTTTGGTTTCTAAGCCGCGATTTGTCGGATGATAGTAGCGTGTACCTACCATTTCTGGCGGTAAATAGCGCTCACCTGCGGCATAGGCCCCAGGTTCATCGTGAGCGTAACGGTACTCTGAGCCATAGCCTAAATCCTTCATTAGACTAGTCGGAGCGTTACGCAAATGCGGCGGAACTTCATACTCAGGTTCGTTGTGAGCGTCGTTAAGCGCTTGCTTCCATGCGGTGTAAACCGCATTGCTTTTTGGCGCGCAAGCAAGGTAAACAATCGCTTGAGCGATCGCCCGCTCACCTTCTGCAGGGCCGACGCGCGTAAAGCAATCCCAAGCTGACAGAGCAACCTGCATCGCTCTTGGATCGGCATTGCCAATATCTTCTGAGGCTATGGCTAACAATCGGCGCGCGATGTACAAGGGGTCGCAGCCTGCAGCAATCATTCTCGCCGACCAATAGAGCGCTGCATCCGGATTCGAGCCACGAATCGATTTATGCACCGCTGAAATTAGGTCGTACCAAATATCACCTTTGTTATCAAAGCGTGAGACTTTTTCTCCTGCGACTTCCGCCAACAGCTGCAAAGTGATCGCTTTGTCGCCTTGGGGATCATCCTGAGCCATATCGTATAGTAACTCAAGATAGTTAAGAGACATGCGCGCATCGCCATTAACAAGTTCGGCAAGTCTATCTAGTACATTGTCGGCAAAATTAGCCGAGAATTTTCCCAGTCCTCGTTCAGGATCTGAGATAGCCTGCTGCAGTGCTAAAAGAATGTCCTCTTTGGCAAGCGAGGTAAGCTTGTACACCCTAGCTCGCGACAACAGTGCATTGTTTAACTCAAACGATGGATTTTCGGTGGTTGCACCGATAAAAGTTACCGTACCATCTTCGATGTGTGGCAAAAACGCATCTTGCTGCGACTTGTTGAAGCGGTGTACCTCATCAACGAATAGAATAGTTCTCCTACCCGCCATTTTGTTCTCACGGGCTTTCTCTATCGCAGCGCGAATCTCTTTCACGCCCGAAGTCACCGCCGAGACACGCTCTACTTCCGCATTGGCATAATTAGCTGCCACTTCTGCGAGAGTTGTTTTGCCCGTACCCGGTGGCCCCCAGAGAATCATAGAGTGGATATGACCGGCTTCTAACGCTCTTCTCAGTGGCTTTCCTTGTCCAAGGATATGCTGCTGACCAATGTATTGATCCAATGTTTCTGGGCGCATTCTTGCAGCAAGGGGACGAAAATCTTCGTCCCCGGAAAAATCTAATGAGTAGTTACTCACATTTAGTTCCTTTGGTCATCAACCTCAACACCTTCCGGTACAACGAAGGTAAATCGCTCCGCTTTCGGTTTGCTAAGCTCAATGTTGTTGAACTTAAAGCTACTCTGTTGTCCGTCTTGTTCAACAACGCTGAATCCTTGTACCGCACCTTGTTCGTCGATGGTTAGCTTGAACTGGCCTTGGTTCGAATCAGCGTTAGTTGGCGTTAAAGTAAAGATGTCGCCATGCTGCTCTACTCGGTAATTATCCCAGTCACTTGCTCGGTTGCGGGTCAGCAAAACAAAAGGGGTTTGCTCTGTGGCTTGTTCTTGCCAATAAATACTGACTTGCTCGATAAAAGGACTGTAATACCACAGAGACTTACCGTCTGAGACAAGTACGTTTTCATCTGGCATTGTCGTTGTCCAACGGAACAAGCTTGGGCGAGCAATTTCTACATGACCCTCACCTTCCATCACCAGCTCACCTTCAGGGCTAATCAACTGCTGAGAAAAGTCAGCGCTAAAGCCTTCAGTTTTCTGTAAACGCTGGCTTAGTTCATCTTTTGGCGCTGCCATTACTGAAAAGCTCATCAGTAGTAATACGGCAAGTTTCTTCATTAAAATTCTTCCTAGTTTTACATATGTCGCTTGTCGGTTTGACCGAGAAAGTTTCACTTTGTTCGATTAGCTACCACAGCATTGCTTGAATTTCTTACCACTACCACACGGACAAGCGTCATTGCGACCAGTATCTTTATATGGGTTAACACTTTGAGATTTAGCCCCCATCATAGCTTCGTCAGCCGCTTGAGCCACTTCAGCGATCATCAGGTCTGTTTGCGGATACATATCATCAAATGTTGGCGGCGTGTCTATCCCTGACGCTTGCATCTGTTGATGAGTTTGTTCCTCATCGATAGCCAACATTAGCGTAGTGAGCAGAGCTTGCAACATGCGTAGAGTGCCATCGCCAAGGTTCACTTCTGCCCACTGCTCTTCAATGGTTGGCCACAGCGTCATAAAGCCTTCGGCAAAATCAGCATACTCTTCACGATGATTATCTTCACCCAATAACGCCAATAGCGAATATTCATTGCGTTTTAAGTAACTATATTGCTGATTAATATGAGTTTCGATTTGCGTTCTAACTTTGTCTGCCTGCTCAGCAAACACTGACGATAGCCATGTTTCTGGAGCGAGAGGCTTGGTCGCCATATTTGCTGCCAATGTCAAACCTTCGAGAAACAGTGGGGACTCTGCAGAGATTGAACCTTCAAGCTCCAATAGTTGATACTTCATGATATTAATCTAGTTTTAGTCATAGTTTGTGCGCATTATACCCCTAACCGTCGCCTCTGGTCACTTCGATACTTAGCACTGCCATTTAATAACTATTCAATATAGTAATCTGGCATATCGCCTTCTATACCTATCCATCTCACTGTCATCTGGGCAAATCTCCAGATTAATACTTATTTCTCTTTGAGAATTTGCTCAATAGGTGCATCATGCGTTTCGAAACATTTTCTTACATCCTATTGGTAGGTAGCTGAAGTCAATATGAAAAGTGCACGCATACATGGTTTCACACTCATCGAATTAGTCGTTGTCATCGTTATTTTGGGTGTTCTCGCTGTTACAGCGGCACCAAGATTCCTCAACTATCAACGTGATGCTCATGTAGCTCGTGCTGATGCGGCTTTTTCAGCATTCGCCAACGCAGTTCAACTCTATCAAGCAAAATGGCTCACTCAGGGAGAACCTAGCACTCCAGTGGAGTACGGAACGGGGTCTATCTATCCTTCAACGCTTGGCTACCCAATGTCAGTTGGCAGTGCCCCCATAGACCCAACAGTTGGTCCTATTCGTGGCAGTGACTGCGTTGCGATGTGGAATGCTCTAATGCAAGTTGATCTCACTATACGTCCTTTGACGACGACCATTTTGCCTTCAGATACCGATATTGTCGCTTGGTATAACACCAGTAATCAATGCACCTACTACTACACTAGCGGCTATAGCGATGGTGAAGAGATGCCTCTAATGCTCTACTCGCCACTGACTGGTACTATCGAAAAAACTACCGGCAGAAATAATCCATCGAGTAATTAGACTTCCGAGCGCTTAATCTCTAAAATCACGCCTCTTAATTTGCGAGACTGATTGGTGAGAAGAGCTATATGCGACTAGTGCTAGGCCCGATGGAGGGTGTGTTAGATCATTTAATGCGCGAAATTTTAACAGACCTCAATGACTACGACTTATGTGTCACTGAGTTTGTGCGTGTGGTTGATCAACTCCTGCCAGATCACGTATTTCATCGTCTCTGTCCAGAACTACAGCAAGGTTCACAAACCAAATCCGGTGTGCCTGTTCATATTCAATTGCTTGGCCAAGATCCTAACTGGATGGCAGAAAACGCTATCAAAGCCGCTCAACTAGGCGCGAAAGGTATTGACCTCAACTTTGGTTGTCCAGCGAAACTGGTGAATAAGAGCAAGGGCGGTGCAGCGCTATTACAACACCCAGAGCTCATCCATAATGTCGTCAAAGCCTGTCGTGACGCCGTGCCAGCAACTACCCCAGTTACCGCTAAAATTCGCCTTGGTTGGGACAACCCGGATGACTGTTTTGAGATTGTAGATGCAATCCAATCAGCCGGAGCCAATGAGCTAACTGTTCACGCTAGAACCAAAACCGGTGGCTACAAAGCGAGCGAGATTAAGTGGGATTACATCAACCAAATTCGTCAAAGCTTTTCAATCCCATTGATTGCTAATGGCGAAATTTGGAACTATCAAGATGGCCAAGCTTGCATTGAGACAACGGGCGTCGACTCGCTGATGGTATGTCGAGGGGCATTCAATGTGCCTAACCTTGGCAATGTAGTGAAGCACAATCACAGTGCTATGCCTTGGTCTGAAGTTGTCGATTTGCTATTGGTTTACTCACAATACGAGATGAAGGGTGACAAAGGTTTGTATTACCCAAATCGTGTTAAGCAGTGGTTCTCTTACCTCCGTCACCAGTACCCACAAGCAGACGCACTATTTAGAGAGATCCGTACCTTCAATAAAGCAGCGCCTATTGTTGAATACATTACTCGCTATCGTGATGAACTAGCCGCTTAATTCACGGTTACCTAATTAAAAAAGCCCACTCGCAACTATATGCGAGTGGGCTTTTGCTATGTAAGGACTTACTAACCGTTAACTAGTTCAGTAGCAAACTATCGTCGGCTAGCTCTTCTCCCCTAACTTTTGAGAACATCTCAAGCAGATCAGGTACCTGCATATTAGCCCTCTGCTCGCCTGCAACATCTAGCACAATTTCGCCTTGGTGGAGCATCACAGTGCGATCACCACAGGCAAGCGCATCTTTCATCGAATGAGTGACCATCATCACCGTCAAGTTAAACTCAGCGACAATTTTCTTGGTCAGGCCGATGATGAACGCGGCCATTCTAGGGTCGAGTGCTGCGGTGTGTTCATCAAGTAGCAGTAGCTTACTATCCGAAAGCGTCGCCATAACCAAGCTTACGGCTTGACGCTGACCACCAGACAGTAACCCAATGCTATCTCCTAAACGGTCTTCAAGCCCTAAACCTAAAATCGCGATACGTTCTTGAAACAGCTTACGACGTTTATTAGAAAGCGACAGGTTCCACCCGCGCTTTTTGCCACGCATATAGGCGAGTGCCATATTCTCTTCAATGGTCAGTTCACCACAAGTGCCCGCTAATGGGTCTTGAAACACGCGCGCACACTGCTGAGCCCGTTGGTCCACTGTGCGCTTGGTAACATCGAGATCATCGATAACTACGCTACCTCCCACCATAGGAGTCTCACCCGTTACCGCGCCAAGCAGAGTGGATTTACCTGCACCATTTGAGCCGATTACCGTCAAGAACTGATGTTCTGGTACTTCTAAGCTCACGCCGCGCAGCGCTCGATTTTCTAAGATAGTGCCCGGATTAAAAGTCACTTGAATATCTTCTAAACGAATCATACTACTTCTCCTGACTCTTTATCCTGCTTCTGTTTGCCACCAGCAGGAGGACTAAGCTTTTTTGATTTAAGGTTGCCTTTTATCTTTGGAGCAATTAGAGCCGCAGCCACGAGCACAGCAGTGACTAAGTTCAGATCTGAAGCCTGCAAACCGAACATGCCGGTACTCAGCGCAAAGGCCACGGCTAAACGATACAGAACAGAACCGACAATGACCGCAACAACCGCAACCCAAATTCTGCGCCCCGGAATCAAGGTTTGACCGAGTATAACAGCGGCAAGTCCAACAACTATGGTACCCACACCTGAAGTGACATCAGCAAAGCTATTGGTTTGGGCAAAAAGCGCGCCTGCAAAACCAACAAAGCCGTTTGAGAGAGCCAAACCAAAATAGGTGTAAAACGCGGTACTGGCTCCTTGCGCGGAAACCATGCGTGCATTAACACCCGTAGCTCTAAGACCCAATCCAAAATCGCTGTTTAATAACCTGACCACAAACCAAGCGGATACCAACACCAACACACCGACAACCAGCGGGCGAACAAGCATGGGATCGCCGACCATTTCAAATGGCGTGAGTATCGTCTCTTCTCCAAGTAGAGCAACGTTTGGACGCCCCATAATACGGATGTTGATAGAGAACGCCGCTATCATAGTCAAAATCGAGGCAAGCAAGTGGAGAATCCCACAACGGACGGCTAGGAACGCGGTCACCCAACCCGTCGCAGCCCCAGCGATGATCGCCATAAAGGTCGCAACCCAAGGATTAATACCCGAGACAATCGCCGTTGCCGCGACAGCAGCCCCCATAGGAAAGCTACCATCGACGCTTAAGTCTGGAAAATCGAGAACGCGGAAGGTGAGATAGACGCCCAAAGCCACTAGCCCGTATAACAGACCAATTTCCAACGCGCCAAAAAAAGCAAAAGCAGACATACAAACTCCCTTTTCTGCTAATGATCACAACGCTCAAGCATGCGCCATTCACGCACACTTGAGCCAGCGAGTTACTTCACGCTAGTTGCACGATCTAAAACAGATTGAGGAATTGAGAGGCCAAGTTTAGTCGCAGCGCTCTTGTTAACAACAAGGTCAGAGCCTTTCGCAACTTTAACGTCTAGTGAACCTGGCGTTGAACCTTCAAGAATCGCAGCCACATAATCTGCCGTTTGAACGCCCACTTGGTAATAGTCGAAGCCTAAGCTCGCGATAGCGCCCTTCTCAACATAAGAAGTTGCGCCGCCCAGTACAGGGGTTTTCGCTTGGTTCGCCGCCACAATCATACCTTCAATAGCGCTAGCAACGGTATTGTCTGTCGGTGCATAGATGACATCTGATTTAGCTGCAATCGCTTGAGTGGCAGATTGAACGTCAGCACTCTTCAAGGCTGTCGCTTCAATAACTTGAATGCCCTGCGCTTGAGCACTTTGCTTAAGTAGCTCAACCAGAGTAACCGCATTGGCTT
>NZ_JATABG010000143.1:0-12693 GCF_036533755.1 Vibrio sp. M260118
TGCCGTTGCCAACACGTATTTTGATTGCTACCTCAGAGTTTTTTGTCAACTATTGGGTGATGATGGTGGCTATAATTGTCGCTAGCCTATTTGGCTTTAGAGCTTGGTTAGGCACAGCAAATGGTCGAGAAAAATGGGATAAGTTTCGCTTAAAAATGCCCGTCGTTGGAGAATTAATTAATCGGGCGCAGTTGTCTCGTTTTTCACGTACCTTTGCTTTGATGCTCAAAGCAGGGGTGCCATTGAATCAGTCTTTGGCTTTGTCCGCCGAGGCGCTAGGAAACAAGTTTTTAGAGAACCGGCTGATTGAGATGAAGTCCTCGATTGAAGCGGGCGGTACCATCTCTGCAACCGCAATTAATAGTGGCGTATTTACCCCGTTGGTTATTCAAATGATCAGTGTCGGTGAGGAGACTGGCCGTATCGATGAGTTGCTGCTTGAGGTGGCAGACTTTTATGATCGGGAAGTGGATTACGATCTTAAAACTCTGACCGCTCGAATCGAGCCGATTTTGTTGGTCATTGTAGCAGGCATGGTACTGATTCTAGCCCTAGGTATCTTCCTACCTATGTGGGGAATGCTGGATGCTATTAAGGGTTAGCCTTAGTCAGTATGTTGAGCGCTCACGATTGGCAATATGGGTGGCTGTAATTGTCAGCTTAGTGATGAGTTTTTTACTCGTGTGGCAAAGCGTGGTTAGAGAAGCGAATCAATCCGCGATGTTGCTTGCGACCCAGCAAGTGGTGGAGCGGGCGAATTACTTTAAGCAACAATGGTTATTGGCTGGACAGAAAACACCATTAATAATTGAAGGGCATAGGTTAAACTACACTAGTATGGGGTGGGTTAAACCGATAAATGATAGTCATCAAGTTGATTGCCAGGTGTGGCTAGATACTTTGTATCCACAGCATCAGGTTTTAGGTCAACAAGTTGTTGTGATAAAAAGCGAAACCATGGCTGATGGGTATCTGTGTCGGTACAAGTATGCGGAAGATGTATTTATATCTATCAGATTGATAGATAATAACTTTATCGCAAGGGCTGGTTTTTCGACTCAGTAGGTGTATTAGCTCTGTGAATGTAGCGAAATGGTATAAATTCCGTATAATGCACGGTACACAAAGGTAGGTAAGAATTTTATGTCAAATAAACAGTCTGGTTTCTCTCTGGTTGAGCTAGTAGTGGTTATTGTAGTCGTTGGCCTACTTGCGGTTGCGGCACTGCCTCGCTTTCTGGATGTGACAGACGAAGCGAAAAAAGCCAGTGTCGAAGGTGTTGCTGGTGGTTACGCGACAGGTGTGCTCTCTGCTCGAGCTCAGTGGGAAGCAGAGGCGAGGCCGTCATTAACGCTAAGTTCTATTGTGCGCAACACGGTAAACTACGATGGCGTAAACTTCTGGTTAACCAGTAGAAGCCAATCGGGTGGTGATTTTCGTGATGGTTACCCATATGCGATTAATACCGATGACACGACATTCCCTACTGCTCTAACCGATGCCATTTGTGTCGATTTAATGGAGAACCTACTCCAGAATCCGCCTAGAGTGGGCACAGTGACCCAGGCCGAAGCGGATTCAAATATAAAGTATTCAGCCCAGGCTGATAACGCAGCGTCAACTTGCACCTATATTCAGCGAGAAGGCAATAGCGAACATCAGTTTGTTTATGAAATTGAGACTGGTCGCGTGACCGTAACTTTGCAGTAGTTCTGCAGTTAACAACATAGAGAGATTTTTACTATGAAAAGACAAGGCGGTTTCACTCTAATCGAATTAGTAGTGGTAATTGTTATTCTAGGTATCCTTGCAGTGACTGCAGCACCTCGTTTTTTGAACCTGCAGAATGATGCTCGTCAAGCTTCTTTACAAGGGCTAAATGGCGCTATGTCTGGGGCTCTGGGTATCGTATATGGAGGCTCTGCAATTGAAGGTGAAGAAACTGATCCTAAAACTGCCGACGTAGCGACAACACCAATCGTAAATGGTGTTGCGACTAACTTTGGTTACCCAACTGCGACTGTAATCGGCACTCAAGCTAGGGGTATTGAAGATGCAGTGACGGGTTTACCAGGAAATGATTGGGTGCTTGTAAATGTTACTCAAACAGGAGTTGTTCCTGATGCGGTCGCATATTCTTTTGCTGGTACAGACCCAGTTCAAGCAAACAATGGTTTTGTCTATGACTTAACTACTCCTGCCAATACTACCGGCTGTTTTGTTATCTATGTAGAGGCTGCAAATGCTACTACTGAAGCTTTTTCTGAGGCGGTTACAAACGGTTGTTAACCTAGAGAAAGGCCAGCAATCGCTGGCCTTTATTCTTTCCTACACGACTATTCTGAGTTGTTCTCAAAAATCCTTAAAAAACAACAGCCCTAGACCCTTCTGGTATATACTCAATTTAAGTATACGTCCCACGGTAACGACTCATGACTAGGTTAAGAATTTCTGGCTTTACGCTGATCGAATTGGTAGTGGTGATCTTATTGGTCTCTATCATTTCAGTGTATGCAGCAAGTCGTTATTTTGGCTCAAGCAGTGTCGATGCTCATCTAATAGAGAGTGAATTACTGTCTTCATTGCGTTTAACGCAGCTGCGAGCTATGCATCGAAATGGCTTTTGTGGTCGTTGGCTAGTGGATGATAGCCAAGCTGCACAGGTATCTCCCAATACAGATGCAAGTAACTGCGCGACCTCTATTGTTCCTAATGACCGACGAGACAGTAGTTTCGTTGATGCTAAAGCTGTTGGTTCTGCTCTTGTTCTAACCACCAATACAGGCACAAGTTATGTAGACTTTGATAGTTTAGGTCGGCCATCACAGTGCACCACTAGCAACTGTCAGTTGCGTTGGTCGACTACGTCAGGCAGCGTTGGTGTTATTTGCATTAATATCGAGGGCGGCATCTATGCATGTTAACGCCAAAGGCTTCACTCTAGTCGAGATGGTCATCGTTATCGTAGTGATGGCTATTGCGGTTACGGGCATTACGGCTTCTTTGTTCCCGCTTGGTAGGCAAAGTGTTGAGCAAATCGCTGCGGTAAAGGCGGCAGAACTAGGTCGAGCTGTGATGGATGAAGTGGTTGGTCGAAACTTTGATGAAAAGTCTGGTCCGTACGGTGGACTACCAGAGTGTATCCCCAAAACTGTCTCGGATACAGAGTCATGTACGTTACCAAATCAACTTGGTGCAGATGGTGAGCCGACTAAATCAGCATATAACGATGTGGATGATTTTCATGGCTTAAGTGGTTTGGCTACCGACGTATTAGATAACACCTTAAGTGATGGTTACAACGGTTACTATATTGATATTCAAGTCTTTTATGAACAAGACAGTAGCGGCACTATGCTAGGTCAAGTGTCGAGTGTAGCAACAAACTATAAGCGCATAAACGTCGTTATTACTGATAGACAGGGTAATAAGTATCCCTTTGCCACTACGCGAGGTAATTTCTAATGCGAGTGCGAGGCTTTACCTTGATTGAGATGGTTGTATCTATTGTGCTGCTTGGCGTGGTTGGACTGTTTCTTGGTGAAGTTATTCGCCAGTCTCTGGTTCTTTTTTCTGACACATCATCACGTGAGGCTCTCGTTCAGCAAGGGCGGTTTGTAACTGAGAGGCTAAGGCGAGAACTCCGAGACGCGGTACCTAATAGCGTGGTCGTCAATGGTGATGGTAGTTGCATTGAGTTTGTCCCTATCGTAAACAGTGGTCTTTATCAGCAGCTACCAGCTGCGGGGAATAGTGATACGCTACGTGCACTACCCATTACCAAACGGATCGCTGCCAATGATCGCCTTACTATTTATCCAACCTCTAATACGCAATTAAGAGCAACTCCAAGCGGCAGTGGTCAAGTAACTGTGATTGAGAACGATGTAATATTCCCAGATACACCTCCTTCTCCTACATGGTCGATGGTTGATATAGATCTTACTCCACCAACGGTGTTTCCCAATGGCTCTCCAGCTAACCGCTTTTATATCTATAATCAACTAGTTTCGTATTGTCAGGTTGGTAGTGTTCTTTATCGGTATGCTGGCTACCCACTAAATCGCGCAGATTTACCTCCTGCAGGATTGGAAACTGCAATTCAAATGGCTGAAAATGTGTTAGACGCGAAGTTTGTTGTCGAGCAACCTCAGTTACAGAGAAATGGTTTGGTAAAAATGGAGCTAATATTTGAAGTGAAAGGGGAGCAGGTAAGGTTTGACCATGATGCACTTATCTACAATACGCCATAAGCAACAAGGCAGCGGCCTAATATTAGTCGTGTTCATTATTGTTGTTGTGCTCGGCTTAGTTGCTTTGACGGCAAACCGTAATCAGCAGCGTAATAGTGACCAACTGCTAGCGTCCGTTATCGGTACACGCGCTGAAATGGCATTTTAGATAGTGGTAAACGTGTCTATCAGTTGACCTCCACGGGTAGCTGTACCGTTGGTGATTGGGTACATCAGCGAGTAATTGAAGTAGGGCTTAGTGATGATAGTTAGACGAATTTTTCTTTTACTATTTAGTTGTATTGTGCTGCCAAGTTTTGCTGCGACTAACTATGTCTTATCACCGGGTATGGACCCTTCCGATTTGCCTAGTTGTTCTACTAACAATTGGGATATCAACCCCTTTACTAATGTTTATCATTGCCGAAATGGTAAAGTTGAGCTGGATGAGAGAGACAACATAGAGGCGAGCAGCAACTCAATTTTAAAGGCGGATGAGGGTTTTAGTTTTGATGGTAATAATACGATAGGTTCGGCATCTGCTCGAATAGAACTTGAATCTTCTTGGGGCTCGTTAGATTGGTCTAAGAATGCCAACAGACTCTATGGTGGAATTACTGCGAACTCGAGTGATATCTCACTAGAAGATGTCGAGATTATAGGAGGAGTTGTCACAGGTGGGGATATCGATATTGAAGATAGCTCGATCGACGGTGAAGTCAGTTCTAGCAATAACAAGGTGACGATAAAAGATAGTGATGTTGGTGGGAATGTCAATGCCAGTGGCGATATTGTTATTGAAGGTGCGGATGTAGCGGGGAGCATTACAACACCGAATAATCAGATCATGATCAAAGACTCGGATGTGGCTGGAGATATCTATGCCAATGGCGATATTGTTATTGAAGAGTCAGAAGTTACGGGAGATATTACAACTCCAAACAATGAAATAACGATAAAAGAATCAGATGTCGTCGGTAATATTAGTGCCAATGGTGATGTCGTGATTGAAGAGTCGAATATTCGCGGAGACATCGTCAGTACCAACAATAAAGTCGAATTGAAAGACGGTACACAAGTAATTGGTGATGTAACGGCGGGGCAACCAAATTGGGGTACGGTTTATGTAAAAGACGGCAGTTCAGTGATCGGTACGTGTCTCTATCGCACAGAACCTGAGAATGCTTGTAGTTCAGCTGATTTACCGGAGCCTGTAGCTCTTTATCACATAGAAGAGAACTGGACTGGTGCCAATGGTGAAGTCAAAGATAGTTCCGGTAATGGATTACATGGGCGAGCCTATAATGGTGTGAGTACTGAACCTGCTTCAAGTAACTCCGCGCTACCTGCGATCGACTTGATGGGTACTTGTGGCTACGGTTCCTTTGTTAACGCACAAGACCAGTACGTAGAAATTGCTGATAACAGTTTATTGGATATGGATGGATCTTTTACTGTATCAGCATGGATCTATCCTAAGAGCCTGCCTGATAGTGATCTATTCAGTATTGTCTCCAAAGACAGCAATTTTGAATTTCACTTAAACTCTGATGGGAGGATTTTTTGGTGGTGGCTGGATGAAGACGGGGATGAACACTCAATTACGAGTAATAAGTCTGTAAGTCTCGACCAATGGAGCTTTATTACAATTCGTTATGATGAAGATAAAGAACGTGCAGAGCTCTACATTGACGCTAAAAAACGCGGAAACAGAAAGTCTGAGCAGCCTGAGATAAACTCAAAGCCTCTTCAAATTGGTCACGATCAGGGATACCCCGGTAGGGCGTTTGACGGTTTCATAGATGAAGTTCAGATCTTTGATATCGCATTAAGCAAGCAACAGATACAACTACTGATGGAGCAACGACACGAATGTTCGTCGTCTCCAGAGCTACAGTGTTTTACAGACGACTTCAATAATGGATCGTTGTCAGATCTTTGGGTCACTTCAACCAGTAAAGGTTCGTTTACCCCTGGAATTGTTAATAATCGTTTACGATTCACTGAAGCGGTAAGGAACCAAGCCACAGCTTCGAGTTACCAGCGACTATTCCCTGCTAGAGATAACTTAGTAGAGGTTGAGTTTGATCACTTTGCTTATGGTGGCAATGGAGCTGATGGTATTGCTATCGTCCTCTCTGATGCGACGGTAACACCATCGGCAGGTGCTTTTGGTGGCCCTCTAGGCTATGGGTTTAAACGAAATGAACCGGGTTTTTCTGGCGGTTGGCTCGGTGTAGGTATTGATGAGTATGGTAATTTCTCCAACGAAGGCGGTACAGGTTCTGAACCGGGGCGCAGACGTCAATCTGTCGCATTGAGAGGTTCGGGGGTTGGAGAGAGGGGTTACCAGTACTTAGCAGGCGCTTGTAACAATGGTAACTCTAATCAGAGTGGAAACTGCTTAGACCCTAAAGTAGATGATAACAATACGTCAGATCCTAGTCAGGTGCATCGCTATAAAATAGTAGTGGATTCTCGCAACACTGGTCAATCGAACGTAGAAATTTTCCGTCGTATTGGTGCTGGTAGTAATTGGCAAACTATTGTTGGCCCAATTGATGTGTTAGCTAGCCAGTACGCGCAGTCACCTATTCCTGAAGACTTTTTGCTTTCAATCACTGGTTCTACTGGTGGTTCTCGAAACAACCATGAAATTGATAACTTCCAAGTCTGTGCTCTAAATTCTCGCCCTATTGAAGACCAAATCGATCATTTTAGGTTCAGTCACACAGGGGCAGGATTAACGTGTAACGCAGAAGAAGTCACTATTCAAGCGTGTAAAAATAGTACCTGTAGTGAGCTTTACACCGGCTCGGTTACAGCAACTCTGACCCCGAGTAGCGTCTCTGGTGGCGGTGGATGGGTTGGAGGTAACGAAGTTACTTTTTCCGGGGGGAGTGCTAAGTTTGACTTGCGTAAAAATCAGCCCGGTAGCGTCACAATTGGCGTCAGTGGTTCATCTCCAACAACCAAGCCGTTTTCAACTACCTTGTGTAGTAGTGGTGGCTCAGCCTTTGCCAGTGATAAATGTGATATCTCTTTCCAAGAGAGTGGCTTTGTAGTTGACGTTGCAGATATGTATGCCAATAGTGCAGCGACTGCGGTGATAAAAGCGGTAAAAGCGAGCGATAGTGCTCAGCGGTGTGTACCGAGCTTTGGTAATGTTACAAAGAAGGTAGGATTTTGGAGCACGTATATAAGCCCAGATATTGATAATGTGATTGAGCAAGCGAAAATCTCAATTGATAGCCAAGAGATCGCGACTGAAGAGGGTTCTTTAAGTTCGATTGATATTCAGTTTGATAACAACGGCGAGGCTGTGCTTAATCTAAACTACCCAGAAGCTGGTCAAATGCAGCTCAATGCCAAATTCAGCGGCCAAGGTGATGAATCAGGATTAACCCTTGTGGGTAGTGATCAGTTTGTCTCTGTACCCAAGTCATTAGGTGTGGTTGCTAAAAATAGTAATGGTGTCGATGGTGGCTGTTCAGCCGCGAATATAAGCTGTAGTGTGTTTACTAAGGCAGGGCAGGAGTTTTCTCAACAGGTTATCGCTTATGCTGAACCTGAAAGTGATGGCACTGCGGTAGTTACAAAAAACTATACAAATGGTGTGACACTTGAGCATGAAATCATTGCTCCAAGCACGGCTGACGGCGGAGTGGCTGGTGTTCTTGGTACATCTTCTGCGACCATTATTTTGGGTGAAATGACGACGATTAATCAGACAGTTTCTGAAGTCGGGGTGTTTGATTTTAAAGTAAAACCTAATACCTATTTAGGAAGTTCACTTGATACCTCAGATGGCGTGGCATCAAATGTCGGGCGTTTTGTTCCTGCCTACTTTAACGTTCAGCCTAGTGCTCAAGCACCAATGCTTAAGTCGACCTGTCAAGTCGGCACGGAGTGGTTTACCTACATCGGACAGCCTTTTAGCTATTTGGTTAACCCAAGCCTAGTGCTTAATCCGGTCGTGGTCGATGGGTCTAGCGTCACTAGCAACTACTTTATCGGCCAGTGGTGGCGCTACAGCGGCAATTGGGCTGGGCGCAGTTACGCTAGCAGTAATGGGCTAGGTATCGAGTTTAATCCAGACAACCTTGCATCTTTGCAGCGAGTGGATACTTCAGGTAGTCAATTAGAACTGGTGGATGAAAAGGTTACTTACGTCAAACAAGTAACGCCAATCGAGCCATTTGATGCCAGTTTTGATTTGACAGTTAGTAAAGCTGACCTGACTGATTTAGACAATGTTTGTTTTAAAACCGCAGATAGCAATAGTGCCAATGACTGTTTGAGTCTTATCTTTTCTGATGTCGACGGTAATATGCAGTTACGATGGGGACAAATGCTGATCCACAATACCTATGGAGCAGAAGTTTCTCCGGTGAGACAGCGTGTAGAAGTTCAGCACTTTGCCAATAATCGCTTTCAGACTAATACTGCTGATTCGTGTACTGACTTTGTTGCCGTGGGGCGGTTTAGTTTCACATCTAGTGATTATAATGTCGTGATCAATGGTTCCCCGACTCAACCTGAGGTTAATGCTAGCTTGATGAACAGTACTATTGATAAAGGTGAGGGTTGGATAGAGTTCTCTGCTCCAGGAGCAAATGCAACTGGTGAAATCAGCACTTCTTTCAATCTAGAAAGTCATGGTATTCCTTGGCTTAAACGAGATATCAGCGGCAATAGTGCATTTGATGAACAAGAGTCCGGTGTTGTTCAATTTGGTATCTACCGAGGAAACGACCGAGTGATCTGGTGGAGTGAAAAAAACTAGCCAGTAGAGTGTGACGTTTCTATTTTTGGTGATATTGGCGCGTCTTTAGATAGGAATTTTTTGCCATTTTTCTGCATATCGTTAGGAATCTGTTAGAAATTGCGTGTTTCAGCCCATGTTTACACTTCAATGCCTTGCTGTGACGGCAAGGCATTGGTACATTTAGTGCAATTTTCTATCTTATAATTCTTTCAGGACGAGCGAAGAATATGTTCAAAAAACTTCGTGGCATATTTTCTAATGACCTATCAATCGATTTAGGTACTGCCAACACACTTATCTACGTTAAAGGACAGGGTATTGTTCTAGACGAGCCTTCCGTTGTCGCTATTCGCCAAGACCGTAACCGCGCAGGTAAAAGCGTTGCTGCTGTCGGTCATGCTGCTAAACAGATGTTAGGCCGTACTCCAGGGAATATCTCTGCTATCCGTCCAATGAAAGATGGCGTTATCGCTGACTTCTACGTGACAGAAAAAATGCTTCAGCACTTCATCAAGCAAGTGCATGACAACAGCGTTTTGAAACCAAGCCCACGCGTTCTTGTTTGTGTTCCATGTGGTTCTACTCAAGTTGAGCGTCGTGCGATCCGTGAGTCTGCACTGGGTGCTGGCGCACGTGAGGTGTACCTAATCGACGAGCCAATGGCTGCGGCAATTGGTGCTGGTCTACGTGTTTCTGAGCCTACTGGTTCTATGGTGGTCGATATCGGTGGTGGTACTACCGAAGTTGCGGTTATCTCACTGAACGGTGTGGTTTACTCATCTTCAGTTCGCATCGGTGGTGACCGTTTTGATGAGGCGATCATCAACTACGTGCGTCGTAACTACGGCAGCTTGATCGGTGAAGCAACCGCTGAGAAGATCAAACATGAGATTGGTTCTGCTTACCCTGGTGATGAAGTAGAAGAGATCGAAGTTCGTGGTCGTAACCTTGCTGAAGGTGTGCCACGTAGCTTTAGCCTAAACTCAAACGAAATCCTAGAAGCACTGCAAGAGCCACTAACCGGTATTGTATCAGCAGTGATGGTTGCACTAGAGCAGTGTCCACCAGAGCTAGCGTCTGATATCTCTGAAAACGGTATGGTTCTAACTGGCGGTGGTGCACTGCTGAAAGACCTTGATCGCTTGCTAACAGAAGAAACAGGTATCCCTGTCGTTATCGCTGAAGATCCACTAACTTGTGTTGCGCGTGGCGGCGGTAAAGCACTAGAGATGATCGACATGCATGGCGGCGATCTGTTTAGTGAAGAGTAATATGAATAGTCTTGGTCGCCTAAGACCAAGATTGGCAAGATAAGGAACTCATACTTCATGAAGCCTATTTTTGGCCGAGGACCTTCACTACAATTACGCTTATTTTTTGCCGTTACTCTATCAGCCAGCCTTATGCTGGCTGATAGTCGTTTAGATGCGTTTGCTCAAGTGCGTTATCTTCTTAATAGTATGGTTGCGCCAATTCAGTATATGGCCGATGTTCCTCGTGTGATGTTTGATGGTGCATACGAGCGTTTCAATATTCGCCAAGACTATATGGAAAGTACTCGCAAACTTAAGCGTGAAGTACTTCGCCTCAAAAATGATCTGCTGCTGCTTGACCAATATCGAGAAGAGAATCAACGTCTACGTAAACTGCTTGGCTCCTCTTTTATTCGTGATGAACGTAAAGTCGTTACTGAAGTCATGGCAGTCGATACCTCACCTTATCGTCATCAAGTGGTTATCGATAAAGGCCAGATCGACGGTGTTTATGTCGGACAACCAGTGGCGAATGAAAAGGGCATTGTAGGTCAGGTAACTTTTGTCTCTGCGCATAACAGCCGAGTGCTTCTATTGACGGATAGCTTAAGTGCGATTCCGGTGCAGGTGATCCGCAACGACATTCGAATTATTGCTTCCGGTACGGGTAAATCTGATCGTATTAATCTCGACCATATTCCTATCAGTTTAGATATTGAAGAGGGGGATTTGTTGGTGACTTCGGGATTGGGTGGTATCTACCCTGAAGGCTTCCCGGTTGCGCACGTTGCAGAGGTCGAGCGTGACACGGCGCGAGAATTTGCCGTAATCGAAGCAGAACCTGTGGTTGACTTTGAACGTTTGCGCTATTTGCTGTTAATCTGGCCCAATGACTCTCGTCAGGAGAAAGTTCAGCAAGTACTCCCTGAGACTCTGGAGGAAGAATAGAAGATGGCAAATAGTGTGTTAAAAGGTAAGTTTGTCATTGCTTGTTCTTTTTTGATTGCGTTGACTTTGCAGACCATTCCATGGCCGGGTATGCTCGACCTACTGCGTCCTTCTTGGCTGTTGCTAGTGACCTGTTATTGGGTTTTGGCACTGCCGCATCGAGTTAACGTTGGTTCGGCATTAATACTTGGCCTGTTGTGGGATCTACTTCTGGGCTCCACGTTAGGTATTCGGGGCATGATGATGTCTATTGTCATCTACCTTGTCGCGCTCAACTTCCTAGTGATTCGTAACATGGCGTTGTGGCAGCAAGCGATATTGGTTGGCTTGATGTCCGCACTACTCGACGTGCTTATTTTCTGTGGCGAGTATCTGATTCAAGATGTGACTTTCAATCCGGTTTCATTGTGGAGCGGCGTAATCAACTTTATCCTTTGGCCGTGGATGTTCCTATTAATGCGTCGCGTAAGACGTCACTGGCATATACGATAGAAAATGAACACAGAACTAATTTTGGCTTCAGGCTCACCAAGGCGTAAAGAGCTACTTGCTCAGCTTGGTTACACCTTCTCAGTGGTCAAAACTGATGTAGAAGAGTGTCGCCAAGCTGAAGAAAGCCCGTATCAATACGTTTCACGTTTATCAAAAGACAAAGCATTGGCTGCAGTCCAACCTGAATCAAACTCAGTGGTGATTGGCTCTGATACTATAGTGGTGTGTGATGGGCTGGTATTGGAAAAGCCGGACAATTTGGCGCATGCTAAACAGATGTTGTTGATGTTGTCGGCAAGAGCGCATCAAGTAATGACAGCAGTGACTGTCGCAACAAAAGACAATCTAGAAACGATCGTAGTATCGACAAACGTATGGTTTAAAACCCTGTCAGAAAACGAAATAGAACAATATTGGCAAACGGGTGAACCTTGCGATAAAGCTGGTAGTTATGGAATTCAAGGGTTAGGTGGACGATTTGTAACGCGCATTGAAGGCAGTTACCACGCAGTCGTCGGCTTACCTCTATATGAAACTGACCAGCTCTTGCAAAAATTCTTATAATTTAATTTGAGGTACTCTTATGAGTGCAGAGTTGATTATCAATGTGACTCCGAGTGAAACTCGCGTAGCCATGATTGAAGGGGGCACCCTACAAGAAATCCATGTGGAACGTGAAGCTAAGCGTGGCATTGTTGGCAATATCTACAAAGGTAAAGTGAGCCGTGTATTGCCAGGTATGCAGGCAGCGTTCGTCGACATTGGTCTTGAAAAGGCTGCCTTTCTTCACGCTTCCGATATTGTTCCCCATACAGAATGTGTTGCTGAAAATGAAAAGCAGCAATTTCAAGTTCGCGATATTTCAGAGCTGGTGCGTCAAGGGCAAGACATTGTCGTGCAGGTGGTTAAAGATCCGCTAGGCACCAAAGGCGCACGTTTAACCACGGATATTACCTTGCCTTCTCGCTACCTTGTGTTTATGCCAGGGGCGAGCCATGTC
>NZ_JATABG010000144.1:0-8426 GCF_036533755.1 Vibrio sp. M260118
CATAGCTTTGACGAGCATGATTATTTATAGAACTAACACCAACGAGAAGAGAAACGCCAAGAGTAAGGCCAAGCCAAACTAACAAGATTTGAAAAGGATGACGCTTATAGTGGCCGAGTAACGCTTTAACTACGGGCCATAACATGCAGCGATCCCCCTTGAAGCCTTATTTTTCCTTCCATATGGTCGGCAACTCGCTCGCTATGCGTGACCAACAGCAGCGTACAATCAAGTTGCTTAGTTAATGTGGTGAGCAGTCGCATTACGGCTTCCGCATTACGCTCATCAAGACTACCCGTAGGTTCATCCGCCAACAGAATTTTAGGTTCCATATACAAGGCGCGAGCAATTGCGGCTCTCTGCTGTTGACCACCAGACACCTCTTCTGGATAGCGGCCAAGCAGAGGCATTAGGTCAAGAGCAGAAAGGATCTGACGCCAAAGGCCAGAATCCTCTGGTAAGCCCTTAAGTTGGCGACAAAAACGAATATTGTCGGCAACATTCAACGTTGGTAGAAGATTAAATTGTTGAAATATAAGACCAATGTTATTGCGGCGGTAGGCTGTTCGCTTCGTTTCAGTGACTTCGTGCATTGAGAAGTTAGGGAAGCAAACTTCGCCAGAGTCGACAGTATCCAAGCCAGCGATTAGGTTGAGCAAAGTACTTTTGCCTGAACCACTTTCACCCATCAAGGCGACTTGTTCACCCTGTTTTAGAGACAACTCAGCACCTTGTAAAACAGGATGAAATTCACCACCGTCTAAATAGCCCTTACATAGGTCTGTTAGTTGTAACATTAATACTCTCGAAAACCTTAAAAATAGGAGTGTGAATCTACACTAAATTGCCGATTCAAGAAAGCATTTTGGATACTGGATCACAAGATAAGCATCTAAATGCACTAACTGCACGCGCAATGTCTAATTTTCAATCAAATTTCGCACCCAACGACGCGTTTTCATCCGGTACAACGAGCCCACCCACTTAATCATCTCTTCAGTTAAAAACAGAAAATAGATCCACTCGGGTTCCCAACCTAGCCCGATCGCCGCAAATGCAGCAAGTGGAATTCCAATTAACCACTGAGCGACTAAATCTTGATACAGGCAAAACTTAACGTCTCCCCCCGCTCTAAGCACACCGACAATCGCCATCATCGGGATAGAACGCAGGACAATACCAACGCTAAGTACCAACATGAACTTTTCAGATAACGCACGTGTTTCAGACGTTAACGCACTAAACGCATCAAGAACCAAACCTTGAACAAAGTACAGCAATACTGCGACCACAATGCCGACCAACAAACTTAAGCAGGTAACGCCAATGGCTTGATAATAAACTTCGTCGTATTTCTTCGCGCCGATCTGGTTACCAACTAACACCGCAGCGGCGTTGGACATACCAATTAACAACGCGAGTGCAATAGACTCTACTGGAGACATCACCGACAACGCTGCTAAACCCTGAACGCCCGACTGGCCCATGATCGCATGATAAGCGAACAGTCCCCCCGCCCATGCCAAGAAGTTAAAGGTAGTCGGGAGTGACAGTTTCAAAAACTTTGCTACACGGGTCCATACCAAAACATTACGCACATCATGGATACCAAAGGCGAGCAGGTGCTTTTTGGCGTACAGGTAACCAAACAGTGTTGCAACTTCAATCGCGCCACTTAATACAGTCGCAATAGCGGCTCCCTTGATTCCCATAGGCGGCACACCAAACTTACCAAAGATAAACACCCAATTAAGGAAAACGTTAGATAAGATGCCGATACCACTGAAAAAGGTACTCAGCCCTGGTTTATGCATTGCTCTCAGACCCACAGCCATACTCGCAACACACGCGACTGCAAACATAGAAACCGAAGTAATCACCAAGTATTGGGCACCTAATGCATTTACGGCAGGATCATTTGTCGCCAGCCCCATGACTTGAGATGGAAATAAAACAAACAGCAGTGCAGTAATCGCCGCAAACACCATACAGACTAACCAAGTTAGCGCGGTACTTTCACGCACGCCTTTTCTGTCACTTGCTCCCCAATATTGAGCGGTAAGGAGTGCACCACCTGTAGTTACACCCACCAACATAATCGTGGTGACAAAAGTGGCTCGCGCTGCTACACCTACAGCGGCTATTTCGGCCTCACCTAATTGACCAAGCATTAACACGTCGACCAAGCCTCGGCTGGAAAACATAATACTTTGTAGCGTGATAGGCATCGCGATAGCGACTAATCGACGTATAAAATCACCACGGGTATGAGCTAGAACATTGGAAAGAGTTATCAATCGCGCACCTCAAAAATGCAACTGTATGAAAGACAGAAAAGAAGAGACGGTTATTATATGATGACTATTGATATGAAACCATCAAAACCATAGGGGTTATGGATGAAAAAAGTGCTGGTTTTAGGCGCCTCTGGCTACGTGGGCTCACAGCTTCTTTCACAGTTATGTGAAAAAGGTTACAAGGTCACCGCGGCGGCTCGGCAAATAGACTACCTTAACGCTCGTGTTGAGCCTCATTCAAACTTATCGCTATGCTATTTAGACCTTGCCGACGAAGCTAAAACAAAGGCGTTAATTCCTGATTTCGACTTAATTTACTTCTTGGTCCACGGTATGGCTCATGGCCACGACTTCTTAGATTATGAGATATCACTGGCAGAGCATTTCAAGAGTGCACTTAGCCACAGCCAAGTGAAACACGTCATCTATTTAAGTGCAATTCAACCTCAAACTGGTGATTCTCGCCACCTTAAAGCACGCCGTATGACGGGTGATATCATACGCAGCGCTGGCGTTCCTATTACAGAACTGCGTGCAGGCGTGATCATTGGGCCGGGTTCTGCTGCTTTCGAAATCATGCGCGACTTCGTCTACAACATGCCCGTGCTTATCACGCCAAAATGGGTAGACTCTAAAGCCAATCCAATTGCGCTTGAAAATCTCAACCACTATTTACTGTCATTCGCTGAAGAGCAGCCTGAAGCGCATCAACTATTCGAAGTCGGTGGGCCAAACACCCTTAGTTATCGGGAACAATTTAGCGTGATTGCTACAACGATTCGCAAGCCGATCTCTATTCTATCCACCTCATTGCTAACACCGAAAATGGCCTCACGCTGGTTGGGTATAGTAACGTCTGTACCATCTAGCATCGGGGCCGCCCTATTGTCTGGCCTTGAGCATGACTTTATTGCTGATAACCAAAAGATCGTGAAAAAGTTTCCTCAACAATTAGTCACGTTTAATCAGATGGTAGCCAACAGCATCGAACAAGAGGGGGAGTTTGTTCGCAGTAATGTTTGGGGCTTTGACCCTGCGGCACTGTCAAGATGGCAGACCGGTTATGGCTACTACCCTAAACAGACAGGTGCAGAAGTCGAAACTGAGCTTTCTGCTGCTCAGCTATGGCAAATGATCAAACAAATAGGTAGCAAAAAAGAAGGATACTTCTTTGCCAACGCTCTTTGGCGAACTCGTGAATGGCTCGATATCTTCTTTGGTGGTGGTAAACCTGTTCGACGCTCACCAGCAGGACCAGAATTACAAGTCGGCGACTACATTGACTCTTGGAAAGTTATCCGCTGTGAGGAGAACCAATTTATTTCACTGCTGTTTGGTATGCAAGGGCCGGGATTAGGCAGGCTTGAATTTGTAATTGAAGACTTGGGCAACAGACGAAAGCTCACCGTTACGGCTTGGTGGCACCCTCAGGGCTTTAGAGGCCTACTTTACTGGTTCGCAATGATGCCCGCTCACCTGTTTATCTTTAAGGGTATGGTCAAAGCGATAGTGCGAAAAGCAAAAGAGCTTCCTTAATGGAAGCTCTCAATCATTTCAGAACGGCTTAAACCGTCAAACTTAACGGAATTTCAGCTAATCGATCACCTCGGTTAGCCGGGAAGACTAAGTACTCACCGTGGTACTTCACATTCGACTTATAGTCCGTCACCTTATGCACCATAAAACCCGCAGCTGACGCTTTCTCGACAAAATCAGCATGGTGACCGCGCACAAACCAACTCATCGGTTTAATCATATCTTCACCATCAAAACTGGTTTCACACTGCTCGGTACACATTGCTAGCGAGTTTGGACCTTCAGTAAAGATCTGTACTTTACCGCAATTAACCAGCTCTTCAGAGGTTGTTACTTCCCAACCCTGCTCTTCCATCATGTCGATGAATTCGTTGATCTGAAAATCTTTCAGTACGCGTTCTTCTTGCCCTTCAGGGAAAAACTGAGCATAGAACTTAGAAATTCGCTGAAATGTCTGCATCAACCCAGCGCTGTTACCCTTTGAGCGTCCAGTTTTCTGCCAACGAATCAGATCATCCGCCACAATGCGTGGAAACTGTTGAGACTTGATCGCTTTAGTAATCCAACGTACCAAGTAAAGATTATTTGCCGTAGGGCCGTTGGTTAACTTGCCAGCATTATGCTCTTTAGCAATATCATCGAGTGCTGTATTAACGAGTTTTTGTATTTCTACTGTGTACTGAGACATTACGCCTTTCTTCCAAATATCCAATAACATGCTGCCGAGATAATCGAACACGCGCTCATCACCGTGATCATCGGCCAAGTCACTCCGCCCGGCATAAATGCCACAATAGCACCAATCACAGAACCTGTACCAAAACGCAACGTGCCCGCTAGCGATGATGCCGTTCCTGCCATTGTTGGGTATCCACTTAATAGCAAGCCCATAGCGTTACTACCAATAGTCGACAACGTTCCGATGAACATGACAACAAACACAACGGTTCCCCATAAACCTGCGTCTAGCAACCAAGCCACAAACAAACCAACACCTGCAATCAATTGAATAAACAATCCAAATCGCAGCATCGCATGAGAGCCAACCTTTTTCACCAATCGACCGTTAATGCTTGTCATAACGATCATCGCAATAATATTCAATCCAAACAAGTAACCAAACTGCTCAGGGGGCACGCCGTAGATATCAATATAGACAAACGAACCCGCAGTTAAAAACGCAAACATACCAGCGAATGAGAATGCACCAGAGAAGATCAGCCCCATTGCCTCAGGGTTTCTAGCTAGCCTGACATAGTTTCTTAACGTATTGCGAATTCGAAATGGTTGCTTGTTCTCAGCGCTTAACGTTTCTGGAATCTTCCACAACACAAGGCAAATAACCACGACAGAGAAGCCCGCAAGGATCCAGAAAATTGCTCGCCAACCAAACCATACAGCAACATAACCGCCAATCATCGGTGCGATGAGGGGGGCAATTGTAATCACTAAGGTGACGAAAGACATCGCCCGTGCAAAATCTTCTCGATCGAACATATCACGCACCACCGCTTGAATGATCACCGCCGCCGCCGCCCCGGCAAAACCTTGCGCTGTACGTACCCAGGTTAAGGCTTCAATACCGGTTGTGGTCGCACTGACAACAGAAGCCAGACCAAAAAACAGTACGCCTAAAATCAAAACTGGCCTGCGGCCATAACTATCGGCTAACGGGCCATGAATCAGCTGGCCAATGGCAAAACCTGCGGTGTATGCGGTTAACGTTATCTGCACAGCCCCTTCTACGACCCCAAGGTCTTTAGCGATGGACGGCATCGCAGGCAAGTACATATCGATAGCTAATGGCGTTAGCGCACCGATTGCGCCTAGAACAAGGAACAATAAGAAGCTAATTTGTGGCGCTTTAGTTTGATCTAATGATCTTTCAGACATAAATTTCCTACTCGGTTGCGAATCAGATGCAGCTTCCGTGCTGCAACCAAACAGAATAATGGACACGAAGTGTCAGGTGAATCGGACTATATTCAGCGATTTTTGCCCAAAAGACTAGTTCCCAAATGGAAGTAAACTATTTCCTAAATAAAGAATTATTTCCAAACAGAGTCGATTTCTTGCTGCGTTAAGTAACGATATTCGCCCGGCTCCAATGTTTCACACAATTCAATATCACCAATACGTTCACGGTGAAGGTGCTCAACTTTATTGCCAAGGGCCGCAAACATACGTTTAACCTGATGGTATTTACCTTCAGTAATGGTCAACAGGACTTCTTTCTCTTCCTCGTCAACCACTTCAAGTTTGGCAGGTAGTGTTAAGCCTTTTTCGTTGCGCAGCTGAATACCTTGAGCAAATTTCTCGGCATAATCTGCTTCAAGAGGATCAACCAACCAAACTCGGTAAGTCTTTTCACACTTATGTTTAGGAGAAGTAATACGGTGAGACCATTGACCATCGTCAGTAATCAACACAAGACCTGTAGTATCGACATCTAAGCGACCTGCAAAGTGTAGGTCTCCCATTTTTACTTCATCAAGCAACATAAACGCTGTTTGATTAAAACCATCTTCATGCGAGCAGACAAAACCATCGGGTTTGAAAAGCATAATATAACGCGGGCCTGGCTTTTGGATCTCGCGACCTTGCCACTCTACCGTGCACTCTTCCGTTACCTTAACCGCACCGCTTTTCTGCACTACGTCATTAACCGTAACGTCACCGCTTTTAATGATTTTTGTTGCTTCTTTACGTGTCGCACCAAGTGCATCACATAGATATTTATCTAAACGCATGAATACCTCATCTTTGCTAGGTGGGGTATTATAGTGCGACTAGACTAAATAGTTGAGCTATTTCACACATTTTATGTATACACTTCGTCCCTATCAGGCTGATTCCGTCAAAGCAGTTATTCATTACTTTCGCAAGCACTCCACTCCAGCGGTATTGGTACTGCCCACTGGGGCAGGAAAAAGCTTAGTGATCGCCGAACTTGCTCGGCTGGCAAAAGGGCGCGTACTTGTGCTTGCCCATGTCAAAGAGCTCGTCGAACAGAACCATCAAAAATACGAAGGGTACGGACTCAAAGGCTCGATTTTTTCAGCCGGACTCGGCCGCAAAGAGACCGACCAACAAGTGGTATTTGCCTCGGTTCAATCTGTTGTTCGCAATCTCGACCAGTTTAAAAATCAATTTTCACTATTGGTTATCGACGAGTGCCATCGCGTGCCAGATGATAAAAACACTAGCTATCAAAAAGTTATCAACCACCTACGCGAACAGAACGCTGGGATTAAAGTGCTTGGGCTGACTGCAACACCTTATCGGCTCGGTATGGGGTGGATTTATCAATACCACACTAGAGGTCTGGTGCGCAGCGAGGAACCACGTTTTTTCCGCGACTGCATATTTGAGTTACCCATCCGATACTTGCTCGACGAAAACTTTTTAACGCCAGCGAAAATGATGGATGCGCCAGTGTTGAGCTATGACTTTTCGCAGCTCAAACCCGCGAATACAGGGCGATACAAAGAGTCTGAAATGGACATGGTCATCGACAAGGCCAAACGCGCCACACCACAAATTGTCGAGCAAATTATCCAGATGTCTTCAGAACGACAAGGCGTCATGATTTTTGCCGCTACGGTTCGCCACGCCCAAGAAATCTTCGGCTTATTGCCTGAAGGACAGACCGCAATTGTTATCGGTGACACACCAACACCTGAACGCGACGCCATCATCCAGAACTTCAAAGATAAAAAAATAAGGTACCTTGTAAATGTATCGGTGCTAACTACTGGCTTTGATGCACCACATGTCGATCTGATAGCCATCTTACGTCCAACAGAGTCAATCAGTCTCTATCAACAGATCGTGGGCCGTGGACTACGCTTATCACCGGGTAAAACGGAATGTTTGGTTTTGGATTATGCTGGTAACAGTTACGATCTCTATCAACCTGAAGTTGGTGATGCTAAACCCGACTCAGACAGTGAAATCATCACCATTCCCTGCCCTGCTTGCGGCTTCAATAACAACTTCTGGGGCAAATTAGACAGTAATGGCTTTCTGCTCGAACATTTTGGCCGAAAATGCCAAGGTTTTTTCGAAGATGAAGAGACCGGCGAGCGCGAGCACTGTGACTACCGTTTTAGAGCTAAATACTGTGGCGAATGTGGCGCTGACAACGATATTGCCGCGCGGATCTGTCATGAGTGTGACGCAACCTTAGTCGACCCAGACAAAAAACTTAAAGAGGCGTTGAACCTTAAAGATGCACTTGTCTTTGAGTGTCGAGAAATGGATTTAACTGTTCATAAAGACGATAAGGGTAAGAGCAGCTTAAAAGTCTCTTACATCGGCGATAACCAAGCTCAGGTTAGCGAATTTTGGTCTTTGACCACTAAGAATCAAAAACAACGTTTCAAAGATCAGTTTGTTCGCCCACACCTCGCCGACAAACATCGCCCTTTTGAAGATGCTTCACCAACCAAAGTGGTCAACAATCAACACCGCTTCCGTCCACCACAGTTCGTCATAGCAAGAAAGTCAGGACGATTTTGGAAAATGCGCGATAAGATTTTTGCTGATGAATTAACGAACTAAGGTAAATTCATTTGGTGTTCATCTATCAAT
>NZ_JATABG010000145.1:0-8376 GCF_036533755.1 Vibrio sp. M260118
GATCAGTAGCTCGAATCATACCTTTCGCGTGTTGGAAGTATTGAACAAGTGGAATGGAAGAAGGGCAAACATAGCTACAAGCACCACAAGACAGACAGTGCTCAACGCCTAACTCTTGCGCCTTCTTAAATTCAGAGATTCGTGTTTGCCCAGCCATTTGAAACGGCATTAAACCCATAGGACAAGCTCGTACACACTGACCACAGCGAATACACTCTTGCTGTGGTCGCTGCTGAACTTCGTCTTCAGATAGCGCAAGAATGCCACCTACCGTTTTGTCGATTGGTACATGGGGCGATGTCACCACTTGGCCCATCATCGGCCCACCAAAGATCAAACGCTCTGTTTCCTCACTTAGACCGCCACAGTACGCCAAGACTTCACGCACTGATGATCCGATCGGTACTTCAACATTTTGTGGGTGCTCAACGCCTCGGCCCGAAACGGTGATCACCCGTGTGACTAAAGGGTGTCCATATGCCACCGCATGATAAACCGCCTGAGCCGTGGCGATGTTGTTGACCAATATTCCAATCGAAGTCGAGAGTGCCCCCAGAGGTACAGTCAAGCCTGTGACAGTTTTTATCAGATGTCGCTCAGAGCCCATTGGATAGATCGAAGGCACTTTCACCACCGAAATATTGCTATCATCAGAGCTTGCTATCTTCATTCTCTCAAGGGCTAACCCCTTATTATCCTCGATGCCAATAATGGCTTCTTTTGCTCCAGACGCTGCCAACATCAACCGGATACCTGCAACCACTTCTGCCGCATAGTGCTGCATAGTGACATCGTCACAGGTTAGGTATGGTTCACACTCACCACCGTTGATGACCAATGTTTCGACCTTAGCTTGGCGAGCAAATCTAAGCTTAGCGGCGGTAGGAAACCCTGCCCCACCTAAACCCACAATGCCCGCTTGCTCGATAATTTCGATGATTTGCTCTGCGCTATGACCATAAATATTGCCTTTCGGTTGCTCTACACCCCAGCCTTTATCTTGGTTAGCGCGAATCACTATGGTCTGGCTTTTCAATTTGGATGGATGACTTGTCATGTGCTCGACAATACCTGTGACAATACCATTCACTGGCGCATGCAAAGGGGCGATCATCCCAGTTCGGCCCTCTGCTATCTTTTGTCCTCTTTCAACTTTATCTCCCTTACTAACTAAGGGATTCAGCAGCGCACCGTTACGCAATTGCAAATTCAAGTAGACGTTGCTTGGCCAAAAGTCCGTGGCGATATCCTTACGACTGGTCATCGACTTATAACCTTTCGGATGAACCCCACCTTTAAATGGCGAAAACAGTTTCATTAGCTAGCCTCCTTCAACTTATTGCTCGCTTCAGGATTGGGCCAGAACCAAGAACCTACGCTTGGTCCTACCGACTCCATCGACAAGCACTCTTGAGGACATACCTCGGAACATAAACGGCAGCCAGTACATACCTCAGAAATAACCGTATGCATCTGTTTGTTCGCACCGACAATGGCGTCGAACGGACAAGCTTTAAAGCAGCGAGTACAGCCAGAGCAGTTATCTTCATCAATGCTCGCAACCCAAACTTTCTCATCATCACTCACCTCAACATTGACCCCAAGCATCTCAGCAACCGATGACGCCAGCGCAGAGCCACCGGGAGGACAAGAATTAACGCCCAACTCCCCTCGCACCATGGCTTCAGCAGCCTGACGACATCCAGGTTCACCACACTGACCACATTGTCCACCCGGCATCAGCGCTTCAATTTGATCAACCAAAGGATTGGACTCAACCTTAAACAGCTGCGAGGCATACCCAAGCGCCGCACCAAGCAGAGCGCCAAGAACCAGAAATACCAGTATCGAAATCATCATCAGCTCCTTTAGACCATGCCTGCAAAGCCCATAAAGGCCATCGACAGTAAACCAGCGGTAATAAATGCAATCGGAGAGCCTTGAAGTGCCGCCGGAACTCGGTTGAGTGCGAGCTGGTTTCGTAAACCTGCGAACAGCACTATGACAATGGTAAAACCGACCGCTGAACCGACACTAAACATGATGGTATTAAGGAAAGTAAGCTCATCTTGAATAGCAAGCAGAGCGACACCGAGCACCGCGCAGTTGGTTGTGATCAGAGGTAAGAACACCCCTAGAGATTGGTAGAGCGTTGGATCGTGCTTTTTGACATACAGTTCGGTCAGCTGGACCACTGCGGCGATCAGAAGAATAAACGCAATAATGCGCATAAACTCCATCCCTAGCGGCACAAGAATGTAGCGATCTAGCATCCAAGTGGTTAACGAGGCCAAGGTGAGAACAAAGGTTGTAGCAATGCCCATACCCAACGCGCTGCCGATCTTGCCCGATACACCCATGAATGGGCATAGCCCAAGAAACTTCGCTAGTACCACGTTATTGACCAGCGCAGCGCTGATAAAAATTAACAGTCCCTCTGACATCTTAAGTTCCTTTATGACATCTCAATGCTTAGGGATTCTGCACAGCTCATGCCAATGAAATCGCGCACCATAAAAGGTCAAACTCTCCCCATAGATACTCAAATACAAGGAGTTAGAACTAAAACCACACAGAGTTTCATAATGTAATAAAGCCTACAAAGACCTTATATTTGTTGTGTGTTTGTCATAAAACGCACATTGATATCGAATTGATGCGTTGATTTATCTCACTTAAGTTCTTGGAATAGTTAATGCATTAGAGCTATTTATATGCATCACTAGGACTAGGTTATGATACAAACAGGCTCTTCAGAATTAAGCAACTCACCTCAGTCAGCAGCAACAAACTCAACGTCAGGACTTAATAGCGCTATTTTTGAACATATCGTGATGAACGCTCAAGTCGCGTTGACCATCACCGACCACCAAGGAAATATCTGCGATATAAACGACCACTTTTTACAAGTGACCGGTTACAGCAAGCATGAGCTAATCGGCAACAACTGCTCTATGCTCTCTTACAACACCACGCCTAAAGCCGTTTACGAAGAGCTATGGCAAACCATAAAGGCTGGGGAAACTTGGCAAGGGCAACTTATCAATCGCCGCAAAGATGGCAGCTTATATATCGCCGATCTGACTATCTCACACTTTAAAAGTGACTCTGGCGAAGTCTTCTATTACGCCACTCATAAAGATATTACCCAGCAGCACCAACAAAACATCGAGCAGAGAAACCAAGAAGCGATTTTCCAGCAAGTCCTTAGCTCTGCCCCAATCTCGATTGCGCTAGTCGACAGCAATAATCGCGTGATATTCGGCAATAAAAAATACTTCCAACTCGCAGAACTGCTCGAGGGCGATCCAACCCAAACCTTCGTCGATAAACTCATTGACCAAAAACGAGCGTCGTCTATTGCTCAGTATCTCGGTGACAAAAAGCATCGAACTAAAACACTTAATATCACTAGCAACAAGCGGGAATACTGGCTTGACTACATTCTGGCTAACGTACCAATTAGCGATATCTCAACCGAAGCTTACTTTGATGACAGCAGCAGTTACTGCACCGTAATTGGCATTATTGATCGAACCAAAGAGAAGCAACGAGTTGAAGAGAAACGACTAAACACCATTGTGCAGATGACCAATGACAATAAGTACGTCCACACCATGCAAGAGGTGATGATGGCGATGCTGCACCAACTACAAGGGCCAATTAACATGATTGGTTCTGCAACCACAATACTCAAACAGGCCAATCATAGTTGCCCAGGGCTTGCCGCGATGGATGATGCAATGGCCTCTGCCAATCTTGCATTAAGTGATATAAAGCAAGCCGTGCCAGAGCGAAACCGAGAGGCAATTCAGCCGGTTAATATTAATCAGCTGTTAAGTGATTCCCTTGCGATCAGTACCAAGGAACTGCTTGAGGCATCTGTAGAAGTTGAACTAAGACTGGCCCCAGAACTCTCTTGTATTTCGGGTAAGCCATATCGTCTGCTGTTGGCATTTAAACAGCTAATAGAGAACAGTGTTGATGAACTCAACATGGCAAAAAATGATGATCGCCAGCTGTTGATTACCTCTAAAGAGAGTGACGATGAAGTGATCGTTTCAATTGAAGATAGTGGCCGAAGCATAGAGCCCGAACTACGTCATAAGATTTTCCAACCTTTCTACTCGACTAAGCCAACCACCAGTAGCGGATGCCATGGCATAGGTTTAGCGATCGTCCAACAGGTAGTGAACGAGCACTCTGCATCAATTGAAGTAGAATCGAGTCGCCGCTTAAGAGGTTCGGTTTTCCGTCTTATCTTTCCGAAAATTGATTTAGCGAGGTAAGCGATATGAATGATATTCTCTCCTTAGCGGACATCGAACATCACCTGTTGGCTGCGATGTATGAGATTAGTCGTGAGCTAAACAGCAGCCTCAACTACTGTGAGTCAACAAGCCAAGTGTTACGTATCCTTCATGATGAGTGTTCCCTGCTATGTGGGTTGTTGGCTATCAAAGACCCTGAAAGAAACATTATGTTAGTTAAGTCGCTCCACTCGCCTCACTCCGGCGACGAGCCACTTGAAAAACAGGTCAGCTACAAAGCGGGAGAAGGCATTATAGGTGAGTTCCTACTTCAAGACTCGTCAATAGTGATCCGCAATCTCGGTGACGATATGCGCTTTGCCGATAAACTCGCCCTCTACGACTACGATAAACCTTTTATCTGCGTACCATTAAAAGACGCTTCGAATCAGATCATCGGCGCACTATCCGCACAACCCTCTTACAGCAATGACCAACATATTTCGGTGCTGTGCCGCTTTCTAGAGATGATTGCGAGTTTAATCGCTAAGAATGTTTTGCTTGCCCACAAAGTAGAAGATAAACAAGCTCAGCTGCAAAAAGAGCGTGACGGGCTGCGTCGCAAAGTACGTAACAACTACAGCTTTGATAACCTAGTCGGCCACACCCAAGCGATGCGCCAAGTGTTCGAGCAGATACGTTTGGTCTCTAAGTGGGACTCTACTGTATTGGTTCGCGGCGAGTCCGGTACAGGTAAAGAGGTGATCGCTAACGCGATCCATTACAACTCGCCGCGGGCAAACAATCCATTCGTTAAACTCAACTGTGCCGCACTGCCTGACAACTTGTTGGAATCAGAGCTGTTCGGCCATGAAAAAGGGGCATTTACTGGCGCAGTAAAGCAGCGCAAAGGGCGATTTGAGATGGCACATAACGGCACAATCTTTCTTGATGAAATTGGTGAAACTAGCCCTGCCTTTCAAGCAAAACTGCTGCGCGTGATACAGGAGCAAGAGTTTGAGCGCGTGGGTGGCACCGACACTATCTCGGTAGATGTGCGCATTATCGCTGCAACCAACCGTAACCTAGAGGCAGAAGTTGCCCAAGAGAACTTTCGTGAAGACTTATACTATCGCCTGAATGTCATGCCGATGTATTTGCCAGCGCTGCGTGAAAGGCTACCGGATATTCCTGACTTAGTAGACTTTATGATCTCTAATTTGAGTAAGAAACAACACCGGAAAATCTCGATTACCGATGCTGCGATGCGAGTATTGATGAGTCACAACTGGCCAGGTAACGTGCGCGAGCTAGAGAACACCATTGAACGAGCGGCAATTCTTAGCGAATCTGGCGTGATCGATATGGGGTCAATCTCGATACCGGAGCAACAAACCCAGTTGTTTAACGGTGCTCAAACAAACATTCAGCGCCCACAAGCCTTTCCTGAAGTGAGCCGCCCTGCCCCTGCGGATGAGCGTCAGGCGGTGATCGATGCCTTGGAGCAAACCGGTTGGGTGAAGGCAAAAGCAGCACGGCTGCTCAATATGACTCCACGACAAATCGCCTACCGAATCCAAATCATGAACATTGAGATGAAACAGCTCTAACCCTTTGTCGTGTTTGAGACAATTGTTACGACAACGTCACATCAACAAACTACAAGTGCTTGTTTTTATTCATATACTGGATAGGAACAAGCCTTGCAACCATCAAAGGATGAGTTACTTTTTCAAGAGGTGAGTTATGGGAATGGAGTCCAGCCCACAGCCAAGTAAGATCAGCCACTTTTTCCGCAAACAAGTACAGGACAAAATTGAGCAGCACCCGTGCTATTCCAAAAAAGCTAATCAGTACGCGCGCATTCATCTGCCCGTGGCACCCGCCTGTAATATTCAGTGCAACTACTGCAACCGCAAATATGATTGCAGCAACGAATCTCGCCCAGGAGTGGTGTCTCACCTTGTTGACCCACATGGAGCACTCAAACGATTTGATTCTGTTAAAAGCAGAGCATCCAACTTATCAGTAGTAGGCATCGCAGGCCCCGGAGATGCCCTCGCCAACCCTGTCGCGACGTTTAAAACGCTAGAACTTATTCGTCAGCATTCACCGGACGTGCAGCTTTGCATCTCCACCAATGGCTTAGCTCTGGTCGATCATGTTGAACAGTTAGCCGCTGCTGGCGTTGACCATCTGACTATCACCATCAATTGTGTCGACCCAGAAGTTGGCGCAAAGATTTACCCTTGGGTCTATTTCAATCATCGCCGTCTAAGGGGTGTCGAGGGAGCAACAACCCTAATTGAACGTCAGTTTGCGGGGCTTAGAGCCGCTGTGGATGCTGGGATGTTAGTTAAGGTCAATACAGTATTGATCCCAGGTGTGAATGATCATCAAATCGAAACAGTAGCAGAAAAAGTCAGTGCACTAGGCGCTATGCTGCACAACATCATGCCGCTTATTTCAGCCCCTGAACACGGCACCTACTTTGGCGTATCAGGCCAGCCTGCACCAAGCGAAGAGCAATTAAACCAAGCTCGAGCAGAGTCAGGCCAACATTTAGCCCAAATGACCCACTGCCAACAGTGTCGCGCTGATGCCGTAGGTACCTTAGGTCAAGCTTGTGGTACTGAAACACCACAAAACGATCAAACTGATAGGCCATATCAAGTCGCAGTTGCTCATCAAGATAACGAGGCTGAGACCGTTATTCAAACCCACTTTGGCTATGCAGACCGTTTTGATATCTACCAATTTGATGCAGAGCAGCAACACTTTAACTTCCTAGAGACCCGAGTGGCTTCAAAATACTGCAATGGGCCTTCTGACTGTGAGCAAGACGAAGAGTACAAAACTCTATTGATGGAGACTATCCAAGACTGCGACATGGTGCTGTGCTCAAGGATTGGCATCACTCCATGGCGACAACTGGAAGGCATGGGAATCGCTCCTAACGTTGATTTCGCTTTCAACGATGTGGTGAATGCCCTATCGGAGATTGCGCTAAAACTGAACCTATCAGCAAATAAGGAGGGGCAACATGACCTACGCGATTACGGATAAATGCATTGGCTGTCACGCGTGTGAAACCGTTTGTCCCAGCCACGCCATCTTTAAAAAACCAGAAGATGAAAAGTTCTTTGCCATACACCCTAAAAGATGCACCGGATGCGAGGGCAATTTCGAGCTTCCTCAATGCGCAACCATCTGCCCAGTAGAAGAAGCGATCATCGACCCACTTGGTAAAGTCGTTAATCCTATCGGCAGCCTAACTGGCCTGTTTGACTAGCTCTACAATACACAAACAGCGAGGTAACACTCGCTGTTTGTAATCTACTTATTACATTCGCTTTAAGGGCTTAACTACGCTGTCGAGCCCTTCAATCTTCAGTGCCAGACATAGCTTTAACAGATCACCTAGCTCACCAGTTGGAAAACCCTTTTTATCAAACCATAAAATATTTAATTTCCACCAATCAAATAAAAACAATTGTCAAATACTAACGATAATTACTTGCATTTAGATTAAAAAGTTGGTATAATAACTTATAAGGCAAGAGTTTTACGCTTTTTTCCTCCCCTTATCGGCTAGACATCCGTGCTCCAATAAAAAGCACCTACATGTTTTGCAGAGGCATGTCTCCTGTCCGTGGGTAGCAAGAGCAATTCGGGCACGCTGCGTTTTCACTTGAACTACCTCCCTATTCCAAACTTTGATGCTCCTAATATCATCAAACCTCAAAGCCACTCGCCTTTTGGTCGTGGCTTTTCTTTTATGAGATTACATATGCCGTACCCCGACAAAATAAGCTTACGGTTGCGCTTGTTTAACTTGCTACTACCCCAACGCAAGCAAACGCCACCACCAGCCGAACCCGAAACAACCGAAGAGCCCGAAGAACCAACCGAGGAAACAACCAAATGAAGTTAACAACCAAGTTAAAAAACGCCTTATTAGTTGAAACTGACTTTGTACAAGCTGACCTATTAGCCGAGAAAATCAGCGAAGCCCAGAAAAAGGTAGACCGCAACAAGTATGTATTCGCCGAAGGTACTAAGCGACTTTGGCAGCGCGTAGAAGAACAGGAGGCAAAAGGTTACAAATTTCAGCGTGGGCTTATGC
>NZ_JATABG010000146.1:0-8360 GCF_036533755.1 Vibrio sp. M260118
GTTTAGTCTGGCGTACATTTCGCAAAACCCTCTATGAATTGTTTTCAAATCATCCTATGGAGGGAACCATTATGGCAATTCGTCAATGTGCAATTTACGGTAAAGGTGGTATCGGTAAATCAACCACAACTCAAAACCTTGTAGCGGCACTTGCTGAAGCGGGCAAGAAAGTAATGATCATCGGTTGTGACCCAAAAGCGGATTCAACTCGCTTGATCCTTCACTCTAAAGCGCAGAACACCATCATGGAAATGGCGGCTGAAGCGGGTACGGTTGAAGATATCGAACTAGAAGATGTACTAAAAGTCGGTTACGGCGATGTTCGCTGTGTTGAGTCAGGCGGTCCTGAGCCAGGTGTTGGTTGTGCAGGTCGTGGTGTAATCACAGCGATCAACTTCTTGGAAGAAGAGGGTGCATACGAAGAAGATCTAGACTTTGTTTTCTACGACGTACTGGGTGACGTGGTATGTGGTGGTTTCGCAATGCCAATCCGTGAAAACAAAGCGGAAGAGATCTACATCGTTGTTTCTGGTGAGATGATGGCAATGTACGCAGCCAACAACATCTCTAAAGGTATCTGTAAGTACGCTACCTCAGGTAACGTTCGCTTAGCTGGCCTAATCTGTAACTCTCGAAACACTGACCGTGAAGATGAGCTGATCATCGCACTTGCTGAGAAGATCGGTACACAGATGATTCACTTTGTCCCTCGTGACAACATCGTTCAACGTGCTGAGATCCGTCGTATGACAGTGATCGAGTATGACCCAACTTGTAACCAAGCTGATGAGTACCGCACCCTAGCACAAAAAGTTATTGCTAACGAAATGTTCGTAATTCCAGAGCCAGCAACAATGGATGAGCTTGAAGACCTACTGATGGAATTCGGCATCATGGATGTGGAAGACGAATCTATTATCGGTAAGTCAGCGGCAGAGGTCGCGTAACTGCTACCCATCAATCCCTATTCACTAGAAATTAGTTTTGGAGGCAGAGATGTCGATGAATAAACAAGAAGCTCAAGCGCTGATTGATGAGGTGCTAGAGGTCTATCCTGAAGTAGCCAAAGCTGACCGTGCCAAACACCTTGCGGTGAATGATCAAGAGGCGGGCAGTAAATGTATCACCTCTAACCGTAAATCACTGCCTGGTGTTATGACGGTTCGTGGTTGTGCTTATGCAGGTTCAAAAGGGGTGGTCTGGGGGCCGGTGAAAGATATGCTGCATATCTCTCATGGTCCAGTTGGCTGTGGTCAATATTCACGTGCTGGTCGTCGTAACTACTACACAGGTACAACAGGTGTCGATACGTTTGGCACGCTTAATATCACGACCGATTTCCAAGAGCGTGACATCGTATTTGGTGGCGATAAAAAATTAAGCGCAGCGATTGATGAGCTAGAAATGCTGTTCCCGCTTAACAAAGGTATCTCAGTGCAATCTGAGTGTCCGGTTGGCCTGATTGGTGACGATATTGAAGCTGTAGCGAAGATCAAGGGCGAAGAGATAGGTAAAACTATCGTTCCTGTTCGCTGTGAAGGTTTCCGTGGGGTTTCTCAGTCTCTTGGTCACCACATTGCCAACGATACCATTCGTGACCATGTGCTATCTAAATCAGATGAGAGAGAGTTCGAAGCGGGAGACTACGATGTGGCCATCATTGGTGACTACAACATCGGTGGTGATGCTTGGTCTTCACGAATCATCTTAGAAGATATGGGGCTAAACGTTGTCGCTCAGTGGTCAGGTGACGGTACCTTACCTGAGATGGAAAACACACCAAAAGTGAAGCTTAATCTCGTTCACTGTTACCGTTCGATGAACTACATCGTGCGTCACATGGAAGAGAAAAACGGTGTGCCATGGGTAGAGTACAACCTGTTTGGTCCAACTAAGATCGAAGAGTCAATGCGTAAGATTGCAGAGTTCTTTGATGACAAGATCAAGGCGCAAACGGAAGAAGTGATCAAACGTTACCGTGAGCAGTGGCAAGCAGTAATCGATAAGTATCGTCCACGTCTTGAAGGTAAGAGTGTGGTGCTTTATGTCGGTGGTCTACGTCCTCGTCACATCATCGGTGCGTATGAAGATCTCGGTATGGAAATCGTCGGCGCGGGTTATGAATTTGCCCACAACGATGACTACGTCAAAACCACACCTGAAGTGAAAGACTCAACCTTGCTGTTTGATGATGCGACCGAGTATGAACTCGAAGCCTTTATCAAGAAGCTTAACCCTGACTTAGTGGGTTCTGGTGTTAAAGAGAAGTATGTCTTCCAGAAGATGGGCTTCCCGTTCCGTCAGATGCATAGCTGGGATTACTCAGGCCCATACCACGGCGTGGATGGTTTCGCTATATTCGCTCGAGATATGGATCTCACCATCAACAACCCATGTTGGAATGCCATCAAGGCTCCATGGACTGAAGAAGTGGCTCTCGCTAAGAGCGCTTAACCCAAAGGAATGGAGTGGTTGAATACAACCACGGTAGTTAACCGAACCGGAGTTCACAGATTAGTGACACGGTAGGAGAAGACTTATGAGCCAAAAGATTGATGATATCAAGACCGGCTACGATCTATTTAAACAGCCGGAATATCGCGAGATGTTCGAAAACAAGCGCGCCACGTATGAAGATGCGGTGGACGCGGCAAAGGTTAAAGAGACCTTCGAATGGACCACGACTGAGGAGTACAAAGAATTAAACTTCAGCCGTAAACATATCACCATTGACCCAGCTAAGGCGTGTCAACCATTGGGCGCAGTATTGTGTGCTCTAGGGTTTGAAAAGACGCTGCCTTACGTTCACGGTTCTCAAGGGTGTGTGGCCTATTTCCGTACTTATTTCAACCGTCACTTTAAAGAGCCAGTCGCCTGTGTTTCTGACTCGATGACCGAAGACGCAGCGGTATTCGGCGGACAAGACAATATCTTCTATGGTCTGCAAAATGCGTTTGCCTTGTACAAGCCTGAAGTGGTTGCAATTTCAACTACCTGTATGGCTGAGGTTATCGGTGATGACCTTAATGCGTTTACTGGTAACGCCAAAGCGGGCGGTTATATCCCCGAAGATCTGCCTACACCTTATGCCAACACGCCAAGTTTTGTCGGCAGCCACTTAACGGGTTGGGACAATATGTTTGAAGGCTTCCTAAGCTACTTTACTCGTGGTGAGATGGAAGACAAGCAGGTGGGCAGCAACGGCAAAATCAACATCGTACCGGGCTTTGAAACCTATTTAGGTAACTACCGAGTAATCCGTCGCATGATGGAAGAGATGGACATCGACTACTCACTGCTGTGTGACCCTTCAGAAGTACTCGATACCCCAGCTGATGGTGAATATCGCATGTACGCTGGTGGTACACCGATTGACGAGATCAAGGATGCGCCAAATGCGAAGGCGACAGTGCTTCTTCAGCCTCAACATTTAATTAAGACTAAGAAGTACATCTCAGGCACTTGGAAACAAGAGGTGCCGGATCTTGAGATGCCTATGGGTCTCGATTGGACCGATAACTTCGTGATGAAGATGTCTGAGCTGTCAGGTAAGCCAATCCCTGAGTCAATCACTAAAGAGCGTGGCCGCTTGGTAGATATGATGACTGACTCACACGCATGGCTACACGGTGTGTCTATTTCGCTATACGGTGACCCAGATTACCTATTGGGTATGACTAAGTTCCTAAGTGAGCTTGGTTGTGAGGTGAAACATATCCTTTGTCACAATGGTAACAAGCGTTGGCGCAAGAAGATGGAGGCTCTGATTGCCGAGTCACCATACAGTGAAAAAGCTGAGATTCATGTTGGTAAAGACTTGTGGCACTTCCGTTCACTGGTTCTGACTGACAAGCCGGATCTAATGATCGGTAACTCATACGGCAAGTTCATTGAGCGCGATACCAAAGCAAAAGGTGAAGAGTTCGAGGTGCCATTGGTGCGCATCGGTTTCCCAATCTTCGATCGTCACCATCTGCATCGTCAAACCACCCTTGGCTATGAAGGCGGTATGTACATTCTGACCACCTTGGTTAATGAAGTACTGGCGAAACTTGACCGTGAGACGAGCACACTAGGAAAAACTGATTTTGGTTTTGATTTAGTTCGTTAATCCCACAGGCGACTGGGTTGGAGAGTTTGTTGTGCCAGCTCAGTCGCTATTTTTACTTCAATGACAGGAAAACCGCATGGCTAATGTAATGATTCAGTACAACGAAGCGGGTGAGTTGTCTCTCTACCTGCCGAAGAAAGATCTCGAAGAGAAAGTGACCCATTTTGAGTTTGATAATGCAGACCAGTGGGGCGGTGAGGTTCACCTTGCTAACGGAGCGATTTACTTTATCGAACCCATGGCGAAGCCTCACTTACCTATTACCCTGAGAGCTAAGCGCTTGCAGGCCGCATAGTATCTCTTTTGTACCAATTTAAGGAGGAATCGATATGGATATCTCTATTTCTCAGACCGCCGCACTACGTATCGCATTGGCTTCCAAGCTGTTGCCATCTATCGATCTCCAGGCGTTGTTAGGTTCGCTGATTCAGCACTTGGGGCCACCTGTTACCGAGCAAAAATTGCAGATGATCTCGCCAAAGTCGTTTCGTGTGATTGTCTCCGCGCTCGATAACAGCCTATCGCGCAAAGAGGTCACCTCCGCTTTGGCGATGTTGACTAACCAAACCCTAGGTTCTCTTAATGCGCCCAAGGTAGTTGATCAAGTGCCATTGTCAGGGCCGAAACTGAGGGTTGCGATAACATCCAATCAAGACCAACTGCTCAACGGACATTTTGGTACTTCGCTAAGAGTGCTGATCTATGAAGTTAATGCCAGTAGCTACCAGTTGGTGGATGTATTGCCCGTTGGGGATGACCTTAAAGGTGAGCAACGCACCGAGGTGATTCTTAGTCTGATTAAAGGTTGCCAGATCTTGTTTACCCTCTCTATTGGTGGTCCAGCGGCGGCTAAAGTCACCCGCGCCTATATTCATCCGGTGAAAAAACTTCACCCTGTTGATGCGAGCGAAGTGCTGACAGAGTTGAGCAAAGTGATTGCTAATAATCCGCCTCCTTGGATTCAGAAAGCACTTGATGGGGAGGTGTAAATGGATACTCACCTAGATGACATGCAAGGCGACATTTCGACATTGATTGATGAACTCGGTGAGCTAAACGAGTTAGAACAGACTGACGTTGATCAGTTGCAGCAGCGTTATCCTAACCTGCGACTCACCACTTGTCTGCAAGACGAACTTGGTATTCTAGAGCCTTATATGGAGTTCGAGCAAGCGGATATTCATCTGGTCGCGAGTGCACCCAATAGCTGCAGTCATTTGACCTTTGAGGTTGAAGCCGCAACAGGATTGCTTATCGCACTACCTGATTAAGCTGTCGACCCTATTTATCCCTTTTTATGGCGGCTGCCGCCTCTCTCCCTTGCGTTCACTCCATGGCCAGGGGAGAGCTTTTTTTGTTTGTCACTCCCTTTGCTTTATCTTTGTCCGCTTTACGACAATTGTGCTTCTTTTAGATTGCTTTAAATAGGTTAACCTTTATTTATCAATGATTTAATTGATGGTCTTTTTATTGCAATAACTCATCTATTGCCGGGAAAACAACACGGCTTAACGGATGTAGGAGATAGGATGAAGCGTTCGGAGATCAAATTACTTCAAGATGAACCCGCATGTGAGCACAACCAAGGGGAAAAGCAGGGCTGTGCTCGTCCGGTTCCCGGTGCAACGGCGGGTGGGTGTACCTTTGATGGTGCTCAGATCAGCTTACTGCCCATTGCAGACGTTGGGCACATAGTTCATGGCCCAATTGGTTGCGCGGGGAACAGTTGGAACAACCGAGGCACCCGAGCCAGTGGCAAGAATCTATTTCGTTTGGGTTTTACTACCGACCTAAACGAACAAGATGTGGTGATGGGCCGCGCTGAAAAGCGCCTGTTGCACGCGATTAAACAGCTAGTAGAAACTCATCAGCCCCCGGCGGTGTTTGTCTATATGACCTGTGTTCCTGCCATGGAAGGCAATGATGTAGATGCGATATGTGCTTTGGCGCAGCAAAGGTTTGGCATTCCGGTAATCAATGTGGATGCAGCAGGGTTCTACGGCAATAAGAACCTGGGCAACCGCATTGCTGGAGAAGTGATGGTTAACAAAGTGGTGGGCAGTGCAGAGCCACCAGCCAAACCGGTTATGGCCCATGACCCAAGCCGTAAAGTTCACGACATAGTATTGATTGGCGAGTACAACATCGCTGGTGAGTTTTGGCATGTATCACCACTGTTTGAAGAGCTTGGCTTAAGAGTGTTGTGCTGCATGGCGGGTGATACTCAGTTCCATCAAATTCAAACCATGCACCGCGCTGATGTCTCCATGGTGGTCTGTTCGCGAGCACAGATTAACGTTGCACGTAAGCTACAAGAAAAGTGGGGTGTGCCTTGGTTTGAGGGCAGTTTTTACGGCATTCAAGATACCAGCCTGGCGCTAAGAGAGTTTGCTCGCCTAATTGGTGAGCCAGAATTGATTGTGCATACTGAGCAGGTCATTGCGCGTGAAGAGGCGATTACTCGTCTTGCTCTTCAACCTTACATTAAACAGCTGGCGGGTAAAAAGGCGCTTCTCTATACCGGAGGGGTCAAGTCGTGGTCGATTGTCTCGGCGCTAAAAGAGTTAAGGGTTGAGACCGTTGCGACAGGGACTAAGAAATCGACTCAAGCGGATAAAAACCGCATTACTGAAATTATGGGTGAAGATGCGCTGATGCTCGATGAGGGCGGAGCGAGGCTGCTATTGGATACTTATTATCAGCATGACGCTGACGTAATGATTGCGGGTGGGCGCAACATGTATACCGCGCTTAAAGCCAAACTCCCTTTCTTAGACATCAACCAAGAGCGTGAGCATGCCTATGCCGGATACAAGGGTATGATCCAGTTGGCGAAAGAGCTATGCCGCACCATCAATAGCCCAATATGGTCTGGAGTTAACAGCCTTCCACCATGGGAATCTGTCGCAAATCCTATCGGTGAACTAAACACCGCATCTATATCCATCGAGCAAGGAGAGCACTATGGCCAAACTGAATAAAAACGATTCGCCACTTACGACTCAGCCGCTTAAAACCAGCCCAGCAACGGGCGCGACATTGGCGAGCCTTGGCTTTCACGCAAGTTTACCCCTTATGCACGGCTCTCAAGGTTGTGGTGCGTTTACTAAGGTTTACTTGATTCAACACCTGCGTGAACCGATACCGTTGCAAAATACCGCCATTGATCAGATTGCGGCGGTAATGGGTGGCGATGAAAACCTAACCCAAGCGTTGGATTTATTGTGTGAAAAACATGCCCCTGAGCTCATATGTGTGATGACCAGTGGTTTAACAGAGATGCAGGGGACGGATGTGGTACGCGTGATAGCTGACTTCAAGCGCAATCATCCACAGCACAACGGCACCAGAATCGTCAAAATGAGTACTCCGGATTTTGTCGGTAGCATGCAAAGCGGATTTGCTCATGCGGTAGATAGTGTTGTACGCCAGTTGGTCAAAGAGCCTAGCGGGTTGAATAGGCAACGCAAGCTGATTAACGTTCTCTGCTCAGTTGCGATGACGGCTGCAGATATTGAAACTTTAAAACGTTATTTAGAGGCATTTAGTTTAGAGCCGATTTTTGTCCCAGATCTGTCGATCTCATTAGATGGTTATCTAGCAGATGATGACTTTTCGCCGCTTAGTACTGGTGGTACTTCCGTTGATGAAATAGAGATGATGTCTGATGCGATAGCTACCATTTGTGTCGGTGAATCTATGCGTCCAACCGCCCGCTGGTTAGAGAAGCGCTTTGGCATACCGCTATTTCATACCGATTTAGCCATGGGGTTAGATGCTGCCGATCATTTGATTCAGTTTCTCAGTCAGGTTTCAGAGCAAGAAGTGCCGCAATGGATCAATCGAGCGCGGGGTCGATTGCAAGATGCCATGCTCGATACGCATTTTTTGCTGACCCATGCCAATGTTGTACTCGGCCTAGAGCCGGATCTACTTATCGGTTATACCAAGCTTCTTAATAGCGTTGGCGCTAACATTCCAAGAGCCGTCACTACCATAGAAGCACCAAGCCTGAAACACCTCAATATCGACGAGATCTTTATTGGTGACCTGTCGATGCTTGTTCCTTGTAAATGTGGTATCTCAGTGGTGATCAGTAATACCCACGCAGCCCACATCTGTGAGCCAGAAATCCCAGTAATGCGCGCAGGTTATCCGTGTCACGACCGATTTGGCAACATGAGTGTGTGCCAGTTTGGTTACGAAGGCAGTCGAGAACGTCTGTTTGCCCTCGCGAACTGCCTGATGG
>NZ_JATABG010000147.1:0-8305 GCF_036533755.1 Vibrio sp. M260118
ACATTAGAGCATTCCACTTCTATTTATCCTCTGAAGTGGTAAGAGAACGAAATCAAATAGAGGCTCTATTTAACTCTATTAGTGGCAACTTGCCAACAATTGACGCTTACGCGGTTCTTGAATCAACTTCCAATGTGTTCCTTCAATAGCACCCGCAAACTTCCAAAGTAACTTCACATCCACATCGCTACCATAAGCTTGCTTAACACGCGAAAATACCGCCGGCGCACCAAGCTCAATAAAGGTCTCCACATCGGAAATCCCCGCTTTTTTAACCATGCGTTCAAGAGTCAATTGCATATTTGGAAGATCACGCAAACGTCGATTCGCAGAAGACCGTTTAAATTCGCGTTGCGAAACCGAACAGTGAATCGATTGTTCAACTAGGTAGTTAATCTGTTGGTGTTGGTCAACAAATAGTTCAGTGATGTCGTAGTAATTTACTGTTGCAGTAGTCTGCTTTTTTACATGACGGTATTTCTCACAACCTAGTTGATTGAGAGTTTCGTCTAGCTTTTCACCACCCCTGATGAATATTTTATCTGCACTGAGCAGTGCAAACATAGCTTCGTCTCTAAACAACCCTGTACCACCAAACATAGATCGTTTTTGAAAGTCGCCAAACTTTTGTACGTATTGAATAAATAGTTGCTCTGTCATATCCATTGATCCTTAATCAAATACCCCGATTAGTCGTGATCACCAGATAGCAGCAGTTTTAAGCGAAAAAATACAAACTCAACCAAACTGTAGTGTGTTTTATATTAGATAGCATGGCTGATAAATAAGTCTCTAGAATGATAGTTAACAACAAAAAATAAGTCTGTGCATTCGTCACAGCAATGAGAAACTATTTTCATTATATCGTGAGAAAAATCACAAAACATTGCGTATGACAGATAATAATGACGTTTTGACACATAGATAAATTGCTACGAAAATTATCGTCGCTGAAAAATTATTGTTTGCTAATATAGTTAGCTAGAAGTTAAACTCACTAGAGTCAAATAACTAAAAATTGTTTATGAACCACCTATCATTTTACTGGCTTCCAGAGAACAATGATTTACTACTTAAAGGTATAGAGTCTGAGTTTTCTACCCTGATTGAACACTCTATTAAGTCGAGAAGCATTTCGCTTCCTCCAATTCCTGATGTAGTACTCAAAATACAACAGCTTTGCACTCAAGAGTGCACGACTGTTTCAGACGTAGCAGATTGTCTACTTGAGGACCCTGGTCTTGCAGCTATCGTTATTCGCGTAGCAAACTCAGTGATTTTCAACCGCCGTAACATCACCTGTACCGACTTGGTTACTGCGGTTTCTCGCCTAGGCATTCTTCGCGTACGAGACATAGTGACCGCTCAAGCAATTGAACAGCTCAAGCATTCAGTGAACCTTAGCCATTCGTGCAATAAGATATTGATTGAAAGCGCAGCCAATTCACGTGAACTGGCAGCAACCATGGTACTAGTCGTGAGAGGGTTTAAGGAGTCTGGCTCAACAGCATACAATAACTTAGAAGCCGACAAGGCACTGCTCTGTGGACTGCTTGCTGATATTGGCCTGTTTTGTATTGTCAACGAATACCACAACTACCTAGAGCAAGGTAACTACCTTAAAGAAGATATCGCCTTTCAGATTTTTGATCGTCAGTGTTCAAATGCGAGCAAATTGGTACTGGAGAGTTGGGGGTTTGATGATGACTTCTTAGCTGTGGCAGCCAATCAAGTTCATGGCAGCAGCTCAATGCCTGTTAGCTATTTGGACATTGCTCGAATAGCTAACCATATATTGATGTTCCGTCGACAAGACGAACATATTGCTGAACACACGGTAGAATTTGATGTAACTGGCGCAGATATACTGTACAAACTCAGTAATTTAAGTGATATTGAGTTCAATACACAGATTGACGAACTCATTAGCGCAAGCGGTCTATAAACTTTATACCAATCTGGATAAGTAGGTGATCAGATAATTGCGCAGGAAAAATCGCTTAGAGCAAGGCATAGATTGCAGCTAGCTAGTTGACCTACCTACAAAATCTATAACGCCGCTATCAGCGATTTTAACCAGCAAGAATGCCCAGATACTTATTTAGATTGGTATTACACAGGAACCATCATGTTTTCAGGGATGTTATTTATCTTTGCCCCACTTGTCGTGGGGTATTTCATATCTATATCTAGCAAAACGCTTCTAGACAGGATCAACTCGTCTACATCTAACCTGATCTACGTAATTCTGGCCCTAATGGGGCTAAGCTTAGCAGCGTTGGATAACTTGGGCCAAAACTTGCAGTTAATCTTAAAAACCACCGCGGTGTTTTTCTCCTGCTTAAGTGTGGCGAATCTGGCGGTTTTGCCCTTTATCGACAGATGGTTACCAATAAAGACAGACGCAAGCCAAAACAAACTGCCTCTCTCAGAAATGGCGATGGAATCAGCCAAACTGGTGTTAGTTGTCGGTGGCGGTCTAATCGTAGGCTTATTGATCCCGCTTGATTTAAGCTGGGTGGACACGGCGAGTGAATGGATACTATTTATCTTACTGTTTTTTATCGGCATCCAACTGCGTAACAGTGGACTAACCTTACGCCAAATACTGCTCAACAAACATGGTATGATCATCGCGGTGGTCATTATTGGTAGCTCTTTAGTCGGTGGAGTCGTGGCTGCGATGATCCTCGACATCAATTTATTCCAAGGCCTAGCGATGGCATCAGGGTTTGGATGGTACTCTCTAGCAGGGATTTTGATGGGTGACGCGTTCGGCCCCGTTTACGGTGGTGCTTCATTTATGATCGAGCTGCTTAGAGAACTGATTGCATTGGTGCTGATCCCGCTGTTTATTCGTAGCAATCCATGTACCTCTATTGGTTACGCTGGGGCAACGGCAATGGACTTTACCCTACCCGTTATCCAAACAACTGGTGGGGTGAGGTGTGTGCCTATTGCCATAGTTAGCGGCTTTATCCTCAGCCTGCTTGTTCCAGTTTTGATGCTTTTCTTTGTCTCTCTTGCAGGCTAGATCGCAGGAATTATCAGTTAAAACATCTATATTAACCATGGAATGCCCAAGTAATTTAGTTGACACTAAATTAGATAACTAGAAACTATAATAAATCGCCTCAAAAGGAATCACTATGAAACGCACTCTCGTTGCAATGTTGCTCGCTGCGACTTCGACGTTTGCATCCGCAGCCGATAATGCTTGCCTAGCTAAAAAATATGATGCTTACATCGACGCGTCTTTACACTGGTATGAAGATTTAGCCACCTTGACCTCAGAACAGTATCCAGACTTAACAGAGGTTAGCCAGTGGTTCCTTAAAGGGCGTAAAAACCACTTTGAGCTCAACCGAACTGCGGTACACTACTATTTGGAAAACGATCCAGTAAAAGTAGCAACCAACCAACCAGTTGAAGCTTGGCTTCAGTTAGAGCAGAAAGACATCAAAGTGCTCGCATCACGCAGTGATGAGCTTGGGCAAGTTGCTAAGGTCACTTTTGAAGATCGCCAAGCTAAACCGCATGAAAAGAACTACCAACTACGTTCAGCATTTGCTGATCTGTTGAGTCACCCAACAAAGATCGATAGTGCGCTTAAACGATACAACGCATCAATTAAACAACTAGAAGCGATTCAATGCCAGTAAGCTTAAGGCTTATTAGCGCATCGCCTTTTAAGAGTGTGTGCGCTAGCTAAAATCTAAGATTCGATAATTAAGACGGGACTTTGCTCCCGTTTTCGTTTAGATTGTCCCGCTGCAACAAAAATGATTAGAGCAATAAAGCTGTATGATATCGGAACAAAAAACGGCTGATGTGAGCTTCGAGAGTTTACTCCGAATCTTCACCGTCCCTGAAGGGCCAGACTCAACGCTAACCAAAATTGAAGAAGAACTTTCGCGCAACTTGAACAAGTTTTTGCGCGAGCATATCGTGGCTGAAGAAAAACCACTGCGCGATATAGAAAAAGACTTCTCTCACGCGTCTATCCCAGAACAGCCGGAATTTGTCTCAGAACATACTCAACATCTGCTTGATACATTAGTTTCTCAATCTGTGCATACTTCTGCACCGAGTTTTATCGGTCATATGACATCGGCATTACCTTATTTCCTAATGCCACTGTCAAAAATCATGATCGCGCTAAACCAAAACCTAGTAAAAATCGAGACATCTAAGGCATTTACGCCCCTTGAACGACAGGTTCTAGGCATGCTTCATCGCCTTATTTATGGCGAAGATACTCAGTTTTACGACCAATGGATGCACAGTGCTAACCACTCTCTCGGCGCATTCTGCTCCGGGGGCACCATAGCCAACATTACTGCGCTTTGGGTTGCTCGTAACAACGCACTTAGAGCAGATGCTGGTTTCAAGGGCGTTGAGAAAGAGGGGCTGTTCAAAGCTATGAAGCACTACGGTTATGAAGGATTAGCCGTACTTGTTTCTGAGCGAGGTCACTATTCTCTTAAAAAAGCCGCAGATGTACTTGGCATTGGTCAAGAAGGCTTGGTCGCGGTTAAGACCGACAACGACAATCGAATTTGCCCTAAGTCGCTAAAACAGCGTATCAAAGAGTTAAAACAACAAAACATCAAGCCTTTTGCCGTTATTGGTGTTGCTGGTACAACTGAAACGGGCAGTATTGACCCACTGAAAGCCATCGCAGCGATTTGCCAAGAAGAAGAGTGCCATTTCCATGTTGATGCAGCTTGGGGCGGTGCCACTCTGATGTCGAATAACTATCGTCATCTTCTCGACGGCATCGAGCTTGCCGACTCCGTAACCATTGATGCGCATAAACAGCTCTACATCCCTATGGGCGCAGGCATGGTACTGTTTAAAAAACCCGACGCGATGAAGTCGATTGAGCATCACGCACAATACATTCTGCGTAAAGGTTCAAAAGACTTAGGCAGCCATACGCTTGAAGGCTCTCGCTCTGGGATGGCAATGCTTGTCTATGCAGCGATGCATATCATTAGCCGACCTGGCTATGAGTTGCTGATTGATCAAAGTATCGAAAAGGCTAAGTTCTTTGCCAACCATATCGCACAACAGCCTGACTTTGAATTGGTTTCTGAGCCGGAATTATGCCTTCTTACCTATCGCTACTTACCTCAGCAAGTTCGCCTCGCGTTAGAAAAGTCGCAAGGAAAACAAACCGAAAAGCTCAACGAGTTGCTTAACGAACTCACCAAGTTTATCCAGAAACGTCAGCGTGAAACGGGCAAATCATTTGTATCACGCACACGTTTAAACCCTGAGCGTTGGGACCACTTGAACACCCTTGTGTTCCGCGTGGTATTAGCAAACCCGTTAACCAGTTGCGATATACTGAGTTCCGTACTCGAAGAGCAGCGTGAAATCGCTAAGCAAGCACCCAAGTTGCTCGCTCGAATTGAACAGTTAGCCAACAATATACTGTCGATCAGCTAGTCAAACTGAAACTTTATTTCGAACAAAGTGTAATTTGCCTATCAACACGACGTAAAAAACGTCAATTTTCTTGCTCGAATAGATATTTCTGTAGTTTTAACAAAATTTTGTTTGAGGCTTGTCATATATTGGCCAATTGAATACTAGAAAAGATGTCTTAAACCTTAAGCTTAGGTTTATACTGGCTGCATGGCGCTGGATTGCACTTGCCTTATTGGGGTCCTCTTTTTATCCCCTTAGTAACTTCGGGCATATCCAGTGAGTTGTTCTCTATACCCTCGTGAACACTATGAACACATTAGAAAAAATTCAAAAGAATCTAGAAAATTTTAGCAAGTCCGAGAGAAAAGTGGCTGAAGTCATCATGGCATCACCACAGACCGCTATTCATTCTAGTATTGCTACACTAGCAAAAATGGCTGATGTAAGTGAGCCGACTGTTAACCGCTTCTGTCGTCGTTTGGATACTAAAGGTTTTCCAGACTTTAAACTTCACCTAGCTCAAAGCTTGGCAAATGGGACCCCTTACGTGAATCGAAACGTAGAGGAAGATGACGGTCCTGACGCTTATACGCATAAGATTTTCGAATCAACAATGGCATGCTTGGACGTGGCTAAGAATAGCCTAGACGCTATGCAAGTCAATCGAGCGGTTGATCTGCTTACTCAGGCTAAGCGTATCTCATTCTTTGGCTTAGGTGCGTCTTCGGCTGTAGCGAAAGACGCGCAAAACAAGTTCATTCGCTTTAACATCCCTATCACCTGTTTCGAAGACATTGTAATGCAACGTATGAGCTGCATTAATTGTACTGACAACGACGTGATTGTGCTTATTTCACACACTGGCCGTACCAAGAGCCTAGTAGAAATAGCTAACTTAGCGCGTGAGAATGGTGCGACCGTAATTGCGATCACCGCCAAAGACTCTCCGTTAGACAAAGCGAGCTCTCTGTCGATCTCATTGGACGTCCCTGAAGACACTGATGTGTACATGCCGATGGCAAGCCGTGTTGTCCAGATGACGGTTATCGATGTACTAGCAACAGGATTCACACTACGTCGCGGTACTGGCTTTAGAGAAAACCTAAAACGCGTCAAAGATGTGTTGAAAGATTCACGCTACGACAAGCTATCACAATTCTAAACAAAACGGAGCATTCACTGCTCCGTTTTCTATTTCACATGAACAACCGCGACTTAGCCGTCCTCATAGCTGCCTTGATCTCTCGTATCTTCATGAGTCAAGAGTGTCGCGTTTGACGTGGTTCCAATCACCTCAGTACTTTCACAACGCCCTTTACACTGACACACCTGGCCCAGAATATAGGTTAACCGCTCTTGGGTCAGTGGCAGTGGATTCCCTTTTATCGCTACTGACTTAAGTGCATCTTCAGCAACCATGTCAAAAGAGGTAGAGCAAACGCCAAACGTGTTGAGCTTAGGAATGGCCAACTTCTCTAACATCATATTAGTCCACAGAATCGCATCTTCTCTACACGCGTTAACCCTTCCCGTAAGGATCTGCGCAATCTTTGAATAGCGGTGAAGTACGTCACTTCGTCCTGCCCGTTTCGCCGCATTAATGTTCTCCTGCATAACAAAAGGAGCCAAACGCGCGGTAATGATGCTATGAGGGGCATCGAGTTTTCCACCTAAAGCCGACGCTAAGCCGTGAGCGGCACCGAGCTTGGCATTGGTTATCGACATCCCTCCAAGCATTGCAGCAAATGAGATATCCGATCTCGCTTTATAGTTGTCTTGTAAACACGCAGGCAAGATTGACTCACTTAAGCGGCGTAGTCCCTCTTCGCATATCATATCTGTCAAAGGATTAGGGTCGCCACAGACATACGCTTCCATCAGATGAGTAAACGCATCCATTGCCCCTCTGCCTGAGGTTAGTTTATCGGTACCATAAGTTAAGGTTGGGTCGACGATTGCCACATCGGCAAGCATGTCTGGGCTTCTTAAGCTGACTTTAACTTGGTCTTGCCCTGATCGGAGTACTGCATTGCGAGTCACTTCTGAGCCAGTACTTGCCGTGGTTGGAATGGCAATAAAAGGCAGCGGTTTAGACTTAAGGGGAACATTTCGCCCGACGACTTCAACGTAGTCATAGACGTCACCTTGGTTGGGGATAACAGCCGCGAGTGCCTTTCCCATATCAAGAACACTGCCACCACCCATAGCAACCACCATATCGGGCTTAAACTTTCTTCCCACCAAAGCGGTTTCTTCTATCATAGTAATATTAGGCTCGCCACTTACTGCCACATGCTGATAACGCATAGATTGCTGTTTGACATAGTGAAGGAGGGAGGAAGCTCGCTCGATGTTTTTCCCTGTCACCAGTAACACGCTATAACCATACTGGTTTAAGACAGATAGTGACGATTGAAAGGCACCTTCGCCAAAAATAATTCTGGTCGAAGTCATAAATTGGAACATACCCAAACACTCCCTGTGACTGCCGTTTGATTAGCTTGCCTTCAATCCGTTGAAATAAAATTGACCAAGTGCAATTTTCAGTAAAAACCCTTTCTTTTATATGGCTTTCTAGATCAAAAGCACACCCAGTCTTAATCGCGCACCTACTGCGCGATTTTTTTTGCTCGATAGATTTGAGCTATCGAAACAAGAGGAAAAAGGCGCTTTATTTCCTGTTTTGAATCGGGCATAGTTGCATCTAACAAAAAACAGGAGAAAGAGAATATGTTCGTAGTAATCTTTGGTCGCCCGGCTTGTCCATACTGTGTTCGTGCAAAAGAGCATGCTGAAACACTTAAAGCTAAGCGTGATGATTTCAACTACCGTTACGTTGATATTCATGCTGAAGGGATCTCTAAAGCGG
>NZ_JATABG010000148.1:0-8210 GCF_036533755.1 Vibrio sp. M260118
GCACGGTCTACAACCGCACCAAGGTAAAGTTCGTTAGCAATGTTTGACGCTTCTTCAACCAGAATTTTAGTAACAGGCTGACCATTTGCGTCTGTTTGGTAAGTCACTAGGTTTTTGCCTAGCCACTTCTGTGCGAACTCTTTAACACCATCTTTAGTGTCGTGTAGCTCTACACCGCCCGCTTTACCACGTCCACCTGCGTGAACCTGACATTTAACTACTTTCTTCTCTGTCGAGATACGGCCAGCTGCTTCGAAAGCTTCTTGTGGTGTATCACACGCGTAACCTTCCGGTACAGGCAAACCGAATTCTGCAAACAGCTGTTTGGCTTGGTATTCATGCAAATTCATTTTGATATTCCGTTTATTTTCCCTTGTAGGGATTATTATTTCCATAACGCCGCTTGTCGTTCGCGGTCGTCTGTAGGGTCTTCTCAAATAAATCTCATTTTGTCATTCAGACCAATCAGATTCATATGAAGGCCAGACAGTTGAGCTAGTCTAGCCTTGAAAAATATCTAACGTCTAGCCACCAAGGGCGACTAGACGTTTTAGCGATATTAAACGTCTAGCCACCAAGGGCGACTAGACGTTTTAGCGATATTAAACGTCTAATAACAGACGTGCTGGATCTTCTAATAGCTCTTTAATCGTCACTAGGAAGCCTACTGACTCACGGCCATCAATTAGGCGGTGGTCGTAAGATAGAGCTAGATACATCATTGGCAAGATTTCAACTTTGCCATCCACCGCCATTGGACGCTCTTGGATCTTGTGCATACCAAGGATTGCCGATTGAGGTGGGTTAATGATAGGTGTCGACATCAAAGAACCGAAGACGCCACCGTTAGTGATTGTGAAGTTACCACCCATCAGTTCATCAACCGTTAGCTTGCCGTCACGGCCTTTAATCGCTAACTCTTTGATGCCTTTTTCAATATCAGCGAAACCTAGCGTGTCACAGTCTTTAAGAACTGGAGTAACTAGACCACGTGGCGTCGATACTGCCATACTGATGTCGAAGTAGTTGTGGTAAACAATGTCATCACCATCGATAGACGCGTTCACTTCAGGATAACGTTTTAGCGCTTCTGTAACGGCTTTCACATAGAAAGACATAAAGCCCAAACGAGTACCGTGACGCTCTTCGAACTGATCTTTGTACTGCTTACGAAGATCCATGATTGGTTTCATGTTCACTTCGTTGAACGTCGTCAGCATCGCCGTGTTGTTCTTCGCTTCTAGCAGACGGTTAGCCACTGTCTTACGTAAACGAGTCATTGGCACGCGCTTCTGACTGCGAGCTGCTGCTGGAGCTTCTACCGCTGCAGGCGCTTCCGCTTTCGGTGCTTCTTTTGCGTTAGCTAAGTGCGCTTCAATATCTTCACGAGTAATACGACCGCCAACACCCGTACCTTTCACTTGGCTTGCTTCCAAGCCATGCTCACCTAGCAGACGGCGAACTGCAGGACTTAGCGCATCGTTGCTCTCTTCTGTCAGTGACGCTTTGTGGCGTTTGTCAGGAGACGCTTCCGATTCTGCTGTTGTATCTTTAGTAGGCTCACCTGCTACCGCACCAGGCTTAAGCTTAGCGATAAGCTGCTTAGAAAGTACTGTCGCACCCTCTTCTTCGATAATCGCTTCTAAAACACCGGCTTCAGGGGCGGGTACTTCAAGAACCACTTTATCGGTTTCGATATCTACTAAAACCTCGTCACGCTCAACTGCATCACCAGGTTGTTTATGCCATGTTGCGACTGTTGCGTCTGCAACCGATTCAGGTAAATCTGGAACCAGAATTTCAATTGTCATATCGGTTTCTTCCTTTAACTTCTAGTTCTTAGTCCGAAGTTTTTGTATTCACGTTAAGCGCATCATCAACTAGCGCTTTTTGTTGTTTCAAGTGTACTGACATATAGCCAACTGCAGGCGATGCTGATGCTGGGCGACCAGCGTATTTCAGATCAGCTCCCGCAGGAATCGCCGCGCGGAAGTTATGTTGGCTAGAGTACCAAGCACCTTGGTTTTGTGGCTCTTCTTGACACCAAACGTAATCTTCAACGTTAGTGTACTGTTCGATAGCCGCTTTCACTTCCTCAATCGGGAATGGGTAAAGCTGCTCAATACGAACAATCGCTACGTCATCTTGTTCATTGTTACGACGCTGCTCTAACAGATCGAAGTAAACCTTACCTGAACAGAAGACTACACGTTTCACCTTAGCGGCATCAAGGTTATCAATTTCACCAATCGCAGCTTGGAATGTACCCTCTGAAAGTTCTTCAATCGTTGAAGTACATAGTGGGTGACGTAGTAGCGACTTAGGCGACATCACAATCAAAGGTCGACGCATAGGTCGAACAACTTGACGGCGAATCATGTGATAAACCTGAGCTGGTGTTGAAGGAACAACAACCTGCATGTTTTGCTCAGCACATAGCTGTAGGTAGCGCTCAAGACGCGCTGAAGAGTGCTCTGGGCCTTGACCTTCGTAACCATGCGGAAGCAACATTGTTAGGCCACACAGACGTGCCCACTTTTGCTCACCGGATGAGATAAATTGGTCAATCACTACTTGGGCACCGTTGGCGAAATCACCAAACTGCGCTTCCCATAGTGTTAAGCCACCTGGCTCAGCCGTTGCGTAACCATACTCAAATGCCAATACCGCTTCTTCAGATAACACTGAGTCGAAAACTTCAAACGGGCCTTGCTTATCGTGAATATTCGCTAGCGGAACAAAAGTACTCGCATCGTTTTGGTTGTGCAGTACTGAATGGCGGTGGAAGAAAGTACCACGACCTGAGTCCTGACCAGAAATACGGATACGTTTGCCATCGTCAACAAGAGTCGCGTAAGCCAAAGTCTCTGCCATACCCCAGTCAATCGCCTTTTCACCGCTAAGCATGGCTTTACGATCATTGTAAAGCTTGTTTACTCGGCTTTGCAGCTTATGACTTTCAGGGTAAGTACATAGACGCTGACCTAGCTCTAGAAGACGCTGGGTATCAAACTTGTTGTCCCACTCTACATCCCAGTCATGCCCAAGGTATGGAGACCAGTCAACTGAGTGAAGGGCCATTGGACGCCACTCTTTAACCACGACTTCACCGCGATCTAATGCATCACGGTATTCATTAACAAACTGGGTCGCAGTATCAATACCAAAGTCACCACGCTCAATCAGCACGTCAGCGTAAAGCTTGCGCGGAGTTGGGTGTTTCTTGATTTTTTGGTACATCAACGGCTGAGTTGCATTTGGCTCATCCGCTTCGTTGTGACCATGACGGCGGTAACACACCAAATCAATCACAACATCACGTTTAAACTCGTTACGGTAATCCAGTGCAATGCGAGTAACAAAAGCGACTGCCTCTGGGTCATCAGCATTAACGTGGAAAATCGGTGCCTGTACCATCTTAGCGATGTCAGTACAGTACATTGTCGAGCGGGTGTCATTCGGGTTAGACGTTGTAAAACCAACCTGGTTGTTGACAACGATACGAACCGTACCACCAACACGGAAACCACGCGCTTGCGACATGTTGAATGTTTCAGCAACCACACCTTGACCTGCAATTGCCGAGTCACCGTGAATGGTGATAGGAAGAACAGTGTTGCCTTCTGCATCACCCAAACGGTCTTGACGAGCACGCACGGAACCAATAACAACAGGGTTAACGATTTCAAGGTGCGATGGGTTAAACGCAAGTGCTAGGTGGACATCGCCGCCAGGTGTTGCGAAGTCTGCCGAGAAGCCTTGGTGATACTTAACGTCACCAGTGCCCCATGTTTCGTCATGTTTGCCGGCAAACTCATCAAATAGATCTTGAGGTTTTTTACCCAGTACATTGACAAGCATGTTAAGACGACCACGGTGAGCCATACCAATCACGACTTCACGCATGCCACTCTTACCCGCATGACGAATCAACTCCTTCGTCATTGGGATTAGTGCATCACCACCCTCCAATGAGAATCGCTTCGCGCCCGGGAATTTGGCGCCAAGATAGCGCTCTAAACCTTCTGCTGCCGTCAACTCTTCTAGGAATTCTCGTTTTTCTTCTTTACTAAATGACGGCTGACCAACAACTGACTCTAAACGTTGTTGAATCCAACGCTTTTGTTCAGTGTCTGTCATGTGCATGTATTCAGCACCGATAGAGCCACAATAAATTTTGTTCAACGATGAGTGGATATCTTTCAACTGCATCGTCTCTTTGCCAATGGCAAATGAACCGACGTTGAAAGTTTCTTCTAGATCGTCTTGGGTAAGATTATGAAATGCAGGATCGAGCTCCGCCACGGGTGGGCGTTGCCATAAGCCTAGGGGGTCAAGCTGCGCCGCTTCATGACCACGGAAGCGGTAAGCATTGATTAATTGAAGTACTTTTACCTGTTTAGCGTCGACATCAGGATCACTAACTTGGACATTGTAATGCTTTGTTTCTTGAGCGAGTCGTCGGAAGTAGTCACGGACACGTGAGTGGGGTTGTTCCACCACCTCTTCTGTCGGCTTGGGTAAGCCATCAAAAACACGTTTCCACTCCTCACTTACCAGATCGGGATCACTTAGATACAGTTCGTAGAGGTCCTCTACATACGTTGCATTGGCGCCAGCCAAGTGTGAAGACTCGAGCCACGCCTTCATCACGCCGTTGTGCATATTTTCCCTTAACCAGTAGTTTTCACGTTTGCTTCGGTCTACGCCGAGCTATTAAGAGCCGACCCAGTTGGGTCGGCAATTTTTGTTGTTAAATTAGACGGAGCGGCTGACCAACATAGACTTAATATGGCCAATGGCTTTCGTCGGATTTAATCCCTTAGGACAAACACTTACACAATTCATGATGCCGTGGCAACGGAAAACGCTAAATGCGTCATCAAGATTTGACAAACGTTCATCTGTTGCTGTATCGCGGCTATCAATCAACCAACGATATGCGGCAAGCAGACCTGCAGGACCAATGAATTTATCAGGGTTCCACCAGAAAGATGGGCATGACGTCGTACAACACGCACACATGATACATTCGTATAAACCATCGAGGTGCGCACGCTCATCAGGAGTCTGCAGATTCTCTCGAGATGGCGGCAGAGCACCGTCGTCTATTAAGAATGGCTTAACTTTCGCATAGTTATCGTAGAACTGTGTCATGTCAACGATAAGATCACGTACCACAGGCAAACCCGGTAGTGGACGGATGACAATTTTATCGCCGCTTAATGCAGAAAGCGGAGTAATACATGCCAATCCATTCTTACCATTCATGTTTAAGCCGTCAGAGCCACATACCCCTTCACGACAAGAGCGGCGGAATGAGATGGTTGGATCTTGCTCTTTAAGCAGAATTAGCGCATCGAGAAGCATCATATCTGACCCTTCTTCAACTTCCAGCGTGTAATCCTTCATGTATGGCTTTTGGTCAACGTCCGGGTTGTAACGGTACAAAGAGAAATTCAGTTTCATTATAATGTCCTCCTTCCCTTAGTACGTACGTGCTTTCGGCGGGAATGCTTCACGATGGATTGGCTCCATGTTAACACCACGCTTAGTCATCGCTTCGTTTTCCGGATTGTAGATAGAGTGGCATAGCCACTGCTCATCATCACGGTCAGGGAAATCGAAACGAGCATGTGCGCCACGACTCTCAGTTCGGTAGTTAGCCGCAACTGCCGTCGCATAAGCTGTTTCCATCAAGTTTTCTAGCTCTAGACACTCGATACGCTGAGTGTTGAACTCGGTTGACTTATCAGAAAGATGTGCATTTTTCAGGCGCTCACGGATAACTTTCAGCTCTTCTAGACCTTTTGCCATTGCGTCACCTTCACGGAATACCGAGAAGTTGTTTTGCATACACTGTTGCAGGTCTTTGCGGATTTGCGCTGGATCTTCACCGTCAGTACTGTTTTCCCAACGGTTATAACGCTCTAGTGAACGCTCAATATCCGCTTCAGTCGCAGGCTTAGCTTCAGCTTGCTTAGCAAGAGTTTCACCTAGGTGAAGGCCAGTTGCACGACCAAATACAACTAAGTCAAGTAGTGAGTTACCACCTAAGCGATTCGCGCCGTGTACAGATACTGAGGCAATTTCACCACAAGCGAATAGACCTTGAACTTCAACATCAGAACCTGCTTCGTCTTGCTTGATGGCCTGACCAGAAACCTGCGTCGGAATACCACCCATCATATAGTGACAGGTAGGAATAACTGGGATTGGCTCTTTGACTGGATCGACGTGAGCAAAGGTACGAGATAGCTCACAGACACCTGGTAGTCTAGATTCTAGTGTGTCTTTACCTAAGTGATCCAATTTTAGCTTAATGTGTGGGCCCCACGGACCATCACAGCCGCGACCTTCACGGATTTCTATCATCATCGAGCGTGCAACGACATCACGACCAGCCAAGTCTTTAGCGTTCGGAGCATAACGCTCCATGAAGCGTTCGCCGTCTTTATTGAGCAGGTAACCACCCTCACCACGACACCCTTCCGTCACCAATACACCTGCGCCAGCAATACCCGTTGGGTGGAACTGCCACATTTCCATATCTTGCATTGGTACACCAGCACGAAGTGCCATACCAACACCGTCACCCGTATTGATGTGTGCGTTAGTGGTTGAAGCGTAGATACGACCTGCGCCACCAGTAGCTAAGATAGTCGCCTTTGATTTGAAGTAGCACACTTCGCCGGTTTCCATGCAAAGCGCAGTACAACCAAGCACAGCACCATCTTCATTCTTAACCAGATCAAGTGCGTACCACTCAGAGAAGATAGTTGTTTTGTGTTTGATGTTTTGCTGATACAGCGTATGAAGCAGAGCGTGACCTGTACGGTCAGCTGCCGCAGCTGTACGCGCCGCTTGCTCACCACCAAAGTTCTTAGACTGGCCACCAAATGGGCGCTGATAGATTCGGCCATTATCAAAACGAGAGAAAGGAAGACCCATTTTCTCGAGTTCGATAACCGACTCAGGGCCGTTCTTACACATATATTCGATAGCGTCTTGGTCACCGATATAATCCGAACCTTTTACAGTATCGTACATGTGCTGCTCCCAATGGTCTTCATGTGCGTTACCTAACGCAACCGTAATACCACCTTGTGCGGAAACAGTGTGTGAACGTGTTGGAAATACTTTTGAAAGCAACGCACAGCTTAAGCCTTGCTCAGAGATTTGTAGTGCAGCGCGCATGCCTGCACCACCAGCGCCGATTACTACGGCGTCGAATTCGCGAACTGGAATAGACACTTACGCACCCCACAGAATAAATAGACCAGAGAAGAAGTAACCAAGTAGTACAGCAATAATTGCTAACTGCAGGCCACCACGAAGCTTGGCGCACTTGATATAGTCTGTCAGGACTTGCCACAAGCCAATCCAGGCATGGATTAAGACAGAAAACAGCGCCAGCATTGTAAACACTTTAGTGAACGTGCCACCAAAGAACTGGTTCCATGATACGTAAGAAATATCTGTGAAAGCGCAAAAGCTCACCAGATAGATAGTGTAAAGCGTCATAATGATTGCAGTTGCACGAATCAATAGGAAATCGTGTACACCATTACGACCAAAAGATGAAATATGTTTTACCATACCAGTACCCCCGCCAACAGAGATAGAACGGCTGTTGCTGCGAATGCAACCTTAGCGCTCATTGCACCAGATTCCAGCTCTTCAAAATGACCGAGATCCATTAGCAGGTGACGGATACCACCAGCAATGTGATAGGCCAAAGCCGTTAGAATGCCCCATAAGATAAACTTCACAAAGAAACCGTCAACGATATCAACAGCTTGTGCGTAACCAACAGGGGAGGATAGAGAAATGGATAGTAACCAAAGCAGAATTCCGACTGCCACAAACGTTATTACACCGGACACGCGGTGTAAGATAGATGCGATTGCGGTGATCGGAAAGCTCACGGTCTGTAAATCTAAATTAACAGGTCTTGACTTTCTTTCTTTCACGGGCTTGCTCACTCAGCTCCATTGAGCATTTATAGTTATAAACGAATTTTGATTGCGAACCTACAAAAATTAACATTTATTTAACACCAAAATACAACAATTGGCGGAGTATTTTGTGAATTAATTGTTAAAAACTAAAGTTTGAAACTTCACCTCACAATTTGTTTCAAGCCTTGAATTTATAAGGTTTTCATCAAAATTAACTGTGCCACTATACGGCTCGCAACATTCTAATAC
>NZ_JATABG010000149.1:0-8132 GCF_036533755.1 Vibrio sp. M260118
TCCTAACTCTACCGTTCATATCTTCAAGGATTGCCCAGTGAATGCAGCTCATTTTCATAGTAAAGTCGGGGTAGGATTACGCTCACCACACCTTGATTACTTTAGCCAACATAAACCATCACTTTCGTGGCTCGAAGTGCATAGTGAGAACTACTTCCAGCCCTATTCTGCATCGCGTCAAACACTACGTAAACTCGCCAATGACTATCAAATCAGCTGCCATGGTATCGGCCTATCTTTGGGTAGTGTTGAACGTGTAAACCCAGATCATCTTAAACAGCTACAAAATCTGATCAGCGAACTGAAACCTTTTTTAGTTTCAGACCACTTAAGTTGGAGCGAAAATGGTGGACACTACTTCAACGATCTCCTACCACTGCCATACACCGAAGAAGCACTGAATGTGTTTTGCCGCAATGTACTTGAAGTACAAGATGCACTGCAGCGCCCAATGCTGATTGAAAACCCTTCGAGCTATGTAAAGTTCAAGCACTCTACGATAAGTGAATGGGACTTTCTAACTGGAGTGCAAAAGCGCACCGACTGCCGCCTGTTATTAGATTTGAACAATATCCATGTCTCAGCGTTTAACCACGGTTTCGATAGCCACCACTATCTAAACTCAATTCCTGCTGATGCCGTTGATGAGATTCACTTGGCAGGTTTTACGGTAAAACAACTCGATAAGGGCGAAGTATGGATTGATACTCACAGTCGTCCCGTCAGTGATGAAGTATGGAGGCTGTTTCAGTACTGGTTAGAGCAATACGGAGAGAGGCACACCTTAATCGAGTGGGATCTGGATATTCCCCAACCGGAAGTGTTACTAGCCGAAGCATCCAAGGCTAGCCACCACCTAAATCAGTGGCAAGCCAATAAGAGGAGAGCATCATGAGTGCTTCCCCTTCTCTTGCCGATCTACAACATACCTTCGCCCAAGCACTGCATTACCAAGCGACAGGAGAAGAGTGCAATATCAGCAATGATAACTTCAGTGCCGATGAACGTATGCAGATCTACCGTAACAACTTCATCATCAGTTTAAGCGACGTGCTGCAAGCCACCTACCCGATGCTAAATGCGTTATGGGGAGAAGAGTGTTTTGAGCAAATCGCTCGTCAACATGTTCTCGACTACCCATTGGAAGCGGGTGATGTTAGCCACTATGGCGAGCATTTCGACACCACTATTGAACGGTTTCCTGCCGTCATAGAGGCTGCGCCATATAGCTTAGAAGTCGCCCGTTATGAGTGGCATATCGATCTTGCTCAGCAACAGAGTAACCAAATCAGCCTTGCTGACGCTCTTCTACCGCTAGCTCATCTCGCTCAAGTTCCAGTGGCACAGCAACCACAAATACAACTACACCTAAAACCCGGTGTAATGGCTTTTCAATCACCTTATGCACTGTTCTCACTCCAACAAGCGATCAACAGCAACAACTTCGAAGGTTTGAATTTAGAACAAGCGCAACAGGGCCTCATTGCCAGCTCATTGGAAAGTGAGGTTTGGACATTGGCTTTGGATACCGATCCTTATCAACTGCTCAGCTTTTTGCAGTCAGGATGCATGTTGACTGAAATTCCACCAGAGTTACTCACACATCTCGAAATCCTGACTCAGCACGACCTGCTGGCTGGTTTCTCTCTCGCTACATTAGAAGGATAACAATATGTCTAGTGCCATAAAGAGTATGCTCGAGAGCTATGACAACTGGGTTGAAAAGCTGCAGATCGGGATTGTACCTCTGCTACTACTCTTTTGCCGACTTTGGGTTGCTTGGGTTTTCTTTAACTCAGGACTAACCAAGATAGCCTCATGGGATAGCACCCTATTCCTATTCGAATACGAGTATCAAGTGCCAATCCTATCTTGGGAACTGGCTGCCTATTTAGGTACAGCGGCTGAGCTCGTGCTACCCGTGTTCCTTGCCTTGGGGCTGCTCACTCGCCCAATGGCAGCGCTGCTGTTTGTATTCAACATCATCGCTGTCGTCTCTTACCCACTGCTGTGGGAAAAAGGCTTCTATGACCATCAACTATGGGGCTTAATGATCCTAATCGTAGTGCTATGGGGACCCGGTAATCTCTCAGCCGACAAGCGACTTCGCAGCAAACTAGGCTAGTCTTCGCTGCTTAAGTCTTCTTTAACAGAGTTCACCGCATCTCGTGATGCATGACCAATTGCCTTGGTTGTGTCACGAGTTGCGTGGCCGATGGCTTTGGTTGTATCACGCGTTGCATGACCAATTGATGTACCCGCCTCTTTAAGCTCTGCACACCCCGCAACAGCTATAACCAATCCCGCACCGAGTAGAAACTTCTTAGAAAACATACAACCTCCATAACAATAGGAGAGGAAATAGTAACAAAAAACCGTTCCACTGCATCAGGGAACGGTTTTTTATTTTGTGAAAATCTAACTTAAGAGTTAGGCAGCAATCCCTGCATGACGCAGCAAAGCATCAATTTGCGGTTCACGTCCACGGAAGCGCTTGAACAGCTCCATGGGTTCTTCACTTCCGCCCATTTCAAGAATGTTGTTTAGGAAGCTCTGACCCGTTTCTGTATTGAAAATACCTTCTTCTTCAAAACGTGAGAACGCATCAGATGAAAGCACTTCCGCCCATAGATAGCTGTAGTAGCCTGCGCTGTAACCACCAGCAAAAATATGGCTGAAGCTATGTGAGAAGCGGTTCCATTCTAAGCTTGGTAGCACCGCGACTTTTGATTTCACTTCAGCGAGCGTTTCTAGCACACGTGGGCCAACCTCTGGATCGAACTCGGTATGCAGAGTAAAGTCAAACAGGCCGAACTCTAGCTGACGAAGAATAAACATCGCCGACTGGAAGTTCTTCGCCGCAAGCATCTTATCAAGCATCTCTTTTGGTAGCGGCTCGCCTGTTTCAAAATGACCAGAAATAAATGCCAGCGCCTGCTCTTCCCAACACCAGTTCTCTAAGAACTGACTAGGTAGTTCAACCGCATCCCATGGCACACCATTGATACCCGATACCGCACCAGTTTCAACCTGAGTCAACATATGGTGGATACCATGACCAAACTCGTGGAATAGAGTGACCACTTCATCATGAGTAAACAGTGCAGGCTTATCACCAACAGGACGGTTGAAGTTACAGGTTAAGTACGCCACAGGGGTTTGCAGTTCACCATTAGCATTAATACGACGCACGCGACATTCATCCATCCAAGCGCCGCCACGTTTGTGCTCACGGGCATACAGATCTAGATAGAAACTGCCACGGAGGTTGTTGTCAGAGTCAAAAATATCGAAGAAGCGCACAGATTCATGCCAAGTATCAACACCTTCACGCTCTTTAACCACCATACCAAATACACGGTTGAGCACTTTAAACAGACCACTCACCGCTTTCGCTTCTGGGAAGTAAGGACGTAGTTCTTCATCGGAGATTTGGAACAGGTGCTGTTTCTGCTTTTCGCTGTAGTAAGCGATATCCCACAAGTTAAGCTCTTCAACCCCAAACTCTGCTTTAGCGAATTGACGCAGTTCCTCCACTTCGCGCTCACCTTGCGGTTTTGCTTTACTGGCTAAGTCATTCAAGAAACCTAATACTTGCGACGGATTCTCTGCCATTTTGGTTGCTAGAGACTTCTCGCTAAAAGTGTTAAAGCCGAGCATACGAGCGATTTCATAACGCAGTTTCAACTGCTCGTTGATGATCTCTGTGTTATCCCACTCGCCCGCTTTAGGACCACGATCTGATGCACGAGTCACGTACGCTTCATACAGTTCTTTACGTAGCTCTTGGTTATCACAGTAAGTCATAACCGGCAGGTAAGACGGGATATCGAGTGTCAGTAGGTAACCATCAAGCTCTTTGGCTTCTGCGGCCGCTTTGGCTGCTGCCAATGCCGATTCAGGCATACCCGCCAACTGTTTTTCATCTGCAACGTGCTTGGTCCACCCCATGGTGGCATCAAGCACGTTATTAGAAAACTTAGAGCCAAGCTCAGACATACGCTTACTGATCTCACCATAACGGTTCTGTTGATCCGCGGGTAAACCAATGCCCGACAGTTCGAAATCACGCAGTGAATCTGTAATGGTTTTCTTTTGCGCCTGTGACAAAGCGGCAAACTCATCACTTGCCTTGATCGCCTTGTAAGCTTCAAACAGACCTTTGTGCTGGCCGACCCAAGTGCCATATTCTGACAATAACGGTAGACAACTTTCGTACGCCTCGCGCAGTTCATCGCTGTTCAGCACGGAGTTCATATGGCTCACTGGTGACCAAATGCGGCTAAGGTGATCATCCACTTCTTCAATTGGCGCAACCACGTTGTCCCATGTTGGTTGAGTATTGCCCTCTAATACTTTGTCTATCTTGGTGCGGCAATCAGCGATCGCTTGTTCAACCGCTGGCTTAACATGTTCCGGTTTGATCTGAGAAAATGGCGGCAAATCGGCAAAGCTAAGAAGTGGATTAGACATAAATCATTCCTTTTGTTGGCAAGCGAACTGACTGGTTCGTCTCTTAAGTATATTCAACGTCTTATAGATTAAATATAGGTCGCGTCGTCATTTTTCAATAGAAGCGAGGTGCTAAGTTGTATCTAAATGCGAGCATCATAAAGCCACTGGGTATATAATCGGCTGATTGTTTGTCCCAACTTCAATATGGTTTAGTGGCCATTTCGAGAGAGTCATTTTGTTAAGTTACCGCCACAGTTTTCACGCTGGCAACCACGCAGACGTGATTAAACATATCGTTCAAAGTCTTATTCTCAACGCATTAAAGCAGAAAGATAAGCCATTTGTTTATCACGATACCCACTCAGGTGTTGGTCGTTATGATTTAACCCACGAGTGGTCAGAAAAGACCAGTGAGTATAAGCAAGGTATTGCTCGCGTGTGGCAACAAAACGACATTCCCGAAGAGATTCAAAGTTACTTAGAGTCGATCAAGACACTCAACAATGGCGACGCACTGCGTTACTACCCGGGCTCTCCACGCGTAGCACGTGCTCACTTACGCCCACAAGATCGTATGGTTCTGACCGAACTACACCCCGCAGATTACCCGCTACTAGAGCAAGAGTTCCATCGCGACCGCCAAGTAAGCATCTACAAAGAGGATGGTTTCAAACGCCTTAAAGCCAGTTTGCCACCAAAAGAGCGTCGTGGCTTAGTCTTGATCGACCCTCCTTATGAGTTGGCAAAAGAGTACCGCGACGTCGTTCAAGCTATCTTCCAAAGCTACAAGCGCTGGGCAACGGGTATTTACGCGATCTGGTATCCGGTCGTTAACCGTCACGACATTGAAGATATGATCGAAGGCTTAGAAGGGCTCGGTATTCGTAAGATTCTGCAAATAGAGCTGGGTGTGGCCCCCGACACCAACGAGCGTGGTATGACAGCATCAGGCATGATTGTTATCAACCCACCATGGAAACTAGAGAGCCAGATGAATGCAATTTTACCATTTTTGAAGGAAGCAATTGCACCGGCAACCGGTCACTTCAAAATAGAATGGATTGTACCGGAATAATCGATTTCTAAACGGCAGAGCCAAAGGCTCTGCTTCATCGCTAAATGTCATAACAACACGCACTTTTTCCCATTGGGAAATCAATGGCGGTCGATTTATGATAAGAGATAAGGACAGCTATGTACTGCGATTGAGTTTCAGACCCCTCGCCCCAATGTCATTGGCATAGCAATCAATAATTCAAAAAGCTCGGAGAAAGTAATGGCGACTCATTTTGATTACATCTGTATTGGCGGCGGCTCAGGCGGCATCGCATCAGCAAACCGTGCAGCGATGTACGGCGCGAAAGTAGCCCTAATTGAAGCTCAAGACCTTGGCGGCACCTGTGTTAACGTTGGCTGTGTACCTAAAAAAGTGATGTGGCACGGCGCTCAGATTGCAGATGCAATGAACCTATACGCTGAAGATTACGGCTTTGACATTGACGTGAAAGGCTTTGATTGGAGCAAATTGGTTGAGAGCCGTCAGGCATACATTGGCCGTATTCACCAATCTTATGACCGCGTACTGGGCAACAACAAGGTTCACGTAATCAAAGGCTTCGCTAAATTCGTCGATGCGAAGACCGTGGAAGTGAATGGTGAGCACTACACAGCGGATCACATCACGATTGCCGTTGGTGGACGCCCAACCATTCCAAACATCCCAGGCGCTGAATATGGCATCGACTCTAACGGCTTCTTTGAGCTTGCAGAACAACCAAAGCGCGTTGCCGTGATTGGCGCAGGTTACATCGCCGTCGAGATTGCAGGTGTACTAAATGCCCTTGGCACAGAAACACACCTGTTTGTGCGTAAAGAGTCACCACTACGTAGCTTTGACCCTATGATCATTGAAACACTCGTTGAGGTAATGGACGCAGAAGGTCCTAAGCTGCACACTCATTCGATTCCAAAAGAGATCGTCAAAGAAGCTGACGGCAGCCTAACTCTGCACCTAGAGAACGGTAACACCCAAAACGTTGACCAACTGATTTGGGCGATTGGTCGTCACCCAGCGACAGACGCTATCAACCTTGCTTCTACCGGTATTGAAACCAATGAACGAGGTTACATCAAGGTAGACGAATACCAAGAGACCAACGTCAAAGGCATCTACTGCGTCGGTGATATCATGGAAGGCGGTATCGAGCTAACGCCTGTTGCAGTTAAAGCGGGTCGTCAATTATCTGAGCGTCTGTTTAACAACAAACCCAACGCGAAAATGGACTACGATCTAGTCCCTACCGTTGTATTCAGCCACCCGCCAATTGGCACTATCGGCTTAACAACTCAAGAAGCGGAAGCGAAGTACGGCAAAGACAACGTGAAAGTATACACGTCAGGCTTTACCGCAATGTACACCGCCGTTACTAAGCACCGTCAGCCATGTAAGATGAAGCTAGTATGTGCAGGTGAAGAAGAGACGGTAGTTGGCCTACACGGCATCGGATTCACGGTTGATGAAATGATTCAAGGCTTTGGCGTCGCAATGAAGATGGGCGCAACCAAAGCTGACTTCGACTCTGTTGTGGCGATTCACCCCACGGGCTCTGAGGAGTTCGTTACCATGTAGATCATGGTCTGGAAAATCCACCCTGTAGATTTGTAAAGTCTGGAAAACCTACTAGCCTCTGTATATCTAGTACATATGGAGGCTAGTATGGTTACCGTTGTAAACTCGAAAAGTTTTGATGTTCCCCGAATATACCCAACGTCATATAAATCAACCTCCATTCATCTGAGTGGGTTTCCTACGTTCTACTCTAAAGACAACGAATATCTGCTTCCGGTTAATCTCTGGTTCAATTATTTGGTTAACATTCGAAAAGCAGCCGACATAACAGCAAGTGTTCGTGCTCTTAAAAGATATTGGCAATTCTTAGAAACGAATAATTACTCTTGGGACAATTTCCCAGTAAACGACTACCTAAAACCTACCTACCGCTTTCGAAATGATGACCTATTAAAAGCAGCGAGGTGTGGTGAGATCGCCTTTTCTACAGCGTCTATGTATATTCTTCATGTCATCAAGTTTTATGAATGGGCTGCTCATGAGAGATTCATAACGTTCACTGAAGAGAATAAACCCTTTAACTACCAAATAGTCCATATTGCTAACTCAGGAATGATGAGTCATAACAAACCTAAGTTTGCAATACGCTCAACTGATCTCAGGATCAGAAAGCCAACAAGAAATGAACAACAAAAACTTAACCCACTCTCTAGACAAGAGTTAGTTTTCTTCGCGGATTGCCTTTTAGAAAGCTCTGAAGAATTCATGATTCATCAACTTCTTCAAGTTCAGTCGGGGTTGCGCGTTGAAGAGGCTTGTACATTTCCGTTGTCGGTTGTTGAAATGCCTAGACAACATATTCATAGATACGAAGTTGAAATCGGTGTTCACAACGGCGTACACACAAAATTCAATAGAACTCGTAAAGTAGAAATACCCAACCAATTAATGCGTAAAATGTATGATTACTCAGTTAGTGAACGTCGACTAAGACGCAGCCAAAAGTCTGAAAAAGAATACAAAACACTCCTTCTCAACAATTTAGGTAACCCTCTTTGCAGTAACAACATCCAGCAGCACTTTCGGCGCTTAAAACATCGTATCCAAG
>NZ_JATABG010000150.1:0-8091 GCF_036533755.1 Vibrio sp. M260118
AGAAGCACAAACGCTTTGAGCGATACGCTCTATTTAGCGAAGTGGCCAAACAGCTTAGCTTCTCTAAAGCGGCTGAAACATTGGATATTTCACGCAGCTATCTCTCCTCGCAAATCAACCAACTCGAGCAAGAGCTTGGCACTAGCCTATTGATTCGCTCCACTCGCAATGTGCGTCTGACTGCTGCAGGTGAAAAGATACTCGCTAAAATGCAGTTAATTAATGCCTCGATCGTCGAATTGGAAAAAGATCTCGACCACACCAAGAGCGACGTCAGTGGCTTACTACGCATCACAGCTCCAACCATTTTTAGCCATCGTTTCCTGATTGATATTTGCCGAGAGTTCCAGCAGCTCTACCCTGAAGTTCAGTTCGATTTAGATGTTGGCTATCACCGTGTCGACCTTTCAAAAAGTCACTATGATCTGGCTATTCGTGCCACCAATAACCCACCTGAGAATATGATAGCCAAGGGGCTTATTCCCTATCAGCATATCTGCTGCGCCTCTCCTGACTATCTTGAAAAATATGGCGTGCCAAACCATCCTGATGAGTTGACTCAGCACAACTGTTTGTCGGACCCAAACTTAGGCCGTTGGAAATTTACTGACAGTACTAAAACGATTGAAGTAGAAACCGATGGCGATATTCGGATTAACGATAATTTACTATTACTCAACGCTGCTCTGCAGAATAAAGGCATTATCAAAATGCCAAACTATCTAGTGCAACCCTCTTTGGATAACGGTCAATTGGTACAACTGCTGCCAGACTATTTCATTGCCAGAAGTCATATCTACATGATTTACCCTCCTCAGTTACGCAATAGCAGCAAACTGGCCGCATTCATCGACTTCACTCACAAATGGTTTGAGGATGGAAAGAACAACAAATAACCCTTGTTTACAGCAATAAAAAAAACCACTTCCAATTGCTTGGAAGTGGTGTCGAGCTGCGACGAAATGTTTGCAAATGATATGGACAGGGGAGATTTCTATTTTTTACGCGTTCTCAGCGACTTGCTCTGGCGCAGGGGTACGAATCAAGTAATCAAACGCCCCCAAACTTGCTTTAGCGCCTTCACCCATAGCGATGATGATCTGCTTGTAAGGAACCGTTGTCACATCACCTGCCGCGAATACACCTTTCATTGATGTTGCGCCATGAGCATCAACCTCAATCTCACCACGTGGCGACAACTCTACCTTAGAACCTTTCAACCACTCGCTGTTTGGCACTAAGCCGATCTGAACAAAGATACCTGCTAGTTCAATCTTATGAATCGTGCCTGTATTGCGGTCTTGATACTCAATACCTGTCACACGGTTGCCATCGCCTAGCACTTGAGTCGTTTGCGCCATTTTGATGATTTCAATATTTGGCGTTGCATTAGCTTTATCGATAAGCACTTGGTCAGCGCGAAGCGTGTCTGCAAACTCTAGTACCGTCACGTGCTCCACGATACCCGCTAAGTCAATAGCCGCTTCAATACCTGAGTTTCCTCCGCCTATCACAGCAGTCTTCTTGCCTTTGAACAGTGGGCCATCACAGTGTGGGCAGTACGCGACGCCTTTGTTGCGATACTCTTGCTCACCTGGGACATTCATCTCTCTCCAACGAGCACCTGTACTCGTAATCACAGAGCGAGCTTTCAATACAGCACCACTTTCAAGCTCGACATGAATGTAACCATCATCCGTTTGCTCTGCATCGATGATATTCGCTGCACGTTGCTCAGTGATAACCTCTACACCGTACTCTTTTACATGCTCTTCTAGGCTAGCCACCAGTTTCGGACCTGTGGTCGCTTTAACAGAAATAAAGTTCTCAACCGCCATAGTATCCATCACCTGACCACCAAAACGGTCAGCAACAACACCGGTGCGGATACCTTTACGCGCTGCGTATATAGCAGCTGAAGAACCAGCAGGGCCACCGCCAACCACAAGAACATCAAATGGCGCTTGTTGGTTTAAGCTTGCCGCTTTTTTCTCTGCTGCACCTGAATCAACCTTGTTAAGGATTTCAGCTAATGACATACGACCTTGACCAAACAGTTCGCCGTTAACGAACACACTTGGCACCGCCATGATGTCGCGAGATTTCACTTCATCTTGGAAGGCCGCACCATCAATCATAGTGGTTTTGATTAGCGGGTTAATTGCCGACATCATGTTGAAAGCTTGAACCACTTCCGGACAGTTCTGACACGAGAGAGAAATAAAGATTTCAACGTTCAATGGTTGGTTAAGCGAAGCAATCTGCTCAATGACATCCGCTTCTAGCTTAATTGGGTGACCACCACTATGCAGTAGCGCTAATACCAGAGAAGTAAACTCATGCCCCATAGGTAAACCAGCAAAACCAATCGACGTGCCTTTAGCTTGATTGACAACCTGCATAATTGGTTGACGCTCACTGGCACTATCATCGCGAGTCACTTGAATTTTATCGGTCAATGAAGCGATGTCATCCGCTAATGCTTGGAGCTTGTTTGCTGTCTCGCTGCTATCCAAACTCAAGACTAATTGAACGTCTGTTTTTAAGTTATCTAGGTATGCTTTTAGCTGTTGCTTCATCGCTTGATCTAACATGATATTACCTGCTGTAAATTTATTATTCGGTGCGCTTTATTGCGTTGATGGGTCTATATTGCCCTGCTGATTAAGATAGGTAAATCTGAACGTTTCTATCGATTTAGTAGGTAAAACCTATCAAGAATATAAGTAAAAAACCAAGTCTCTAGAGATATTAAAAAGCCGCACCCAACTATGGGTACGGCTTTATATTGAGGCGGTATGCCAAGCTCGATAGGAGCAGAGCAAGGCATACCTGTACAAACCTGGTATCAAGATTAAATTTTACCGACTAGGTCTAGAGATGGTGCAAGTGTCTCTTCACCTTCTTTCCATTTAGCTGGGCAAACTTCACCTGGGTTTGCAGCTACGTACTGTGCAGCTTTAACTTTACGTAGTAGGTCTTCTGCGTCACGGCCAATACCTTCAGCAGTGATTTCCATTGCTTGGATTGTGCCTTCTGGGTCAATTAGGAATGTTGCACGGTCTGCAAGGCCTTGACCTTCACGCATTACGTTAAAGTTGTTAGTGATAGTGCCTGTTTGGTCACCTACCATGAAGTACTCAATGGTACCGATCTTGTCTGAAGTGTCGTGCCATGCTTTGTGAGAGAAGTGAGTATCCGTTGATACTGAGTAAACTTCTACACCACGAGATTGAAGCTCTGCGTACTTCTCTTGTAAGTCAACAAGTTCTGTTGGACATACGAAAGTAAAATCAGCTGGGTAGAAGAAGAATACCGCCCACTTGCCGATAACATCTTGCTCAGTGATTTCTACGAACTCGCCGTTTTTGAATGCTGTTGCTGCGAATGGTTTGATTTGTGTGTTGATCATGATTTTACTCTCTCTTTAATCTATTGTTTGAACGCTGCCTTGCGTCGATGGAGGTATATTGCCAATTACACGTTGATAGGTAAATTTGGCTGTTTCTATCAATTCAATAGGAGAAAGTTATCAAAAGAATTATGTGAGAGTTTACTCAACCCACTAAGCAGTGTCAGAGCACTTGGCGGTTTGTCAGCAGTTAGGATAGAGTGAACCTTAAGTAGCAACAATCTCTAATCTCTATGATATCTGTCCCTCTAAATAGCTTTGTTCACCGAGTACCCGACAAATCAATTGTCTTAAGCTTGGCTAGTGAAAATGGCTGTCAGTTAAAGCGCGTTCGTCGCTCTAGAAACTGGCAACTCAATGGAGAAGAGCAGCAATTGAGAATATTGGCGACTCAACTTGACCTTGATGCTCACAGATGGATAGTTGAAGCCATTGATAAAGCCCTGCCCAAACCGATTGTTAACTTGGCTGACCTACTCGCTCACACGCCAAATATGACAGTGAACCAGTTAGTGGCTGAGTCTGGCTGTTCATTGAAAGAAGCTAGACAGGCGATTGACGAGTTTGAACTGTTATAACACCCATTTCATCAGCCAGCATAGCTAACAAAATGGGTGGATCTGCTAGGGCTTGTTGACCTAACAACTAAACTGGTAAGTGGTTTTGTAGCGATACTCTTGCTCTGGCTGCAAGATGCAGCTTGGCTGTTGCCATTCTGAGTGGTTAGGTGAATCAGGAAGAAATTGAGTTTCCAGTGCTATGCCCGCATAATCGGAATACTCGCCGCCGCTTCGCGAAGGTGTACCGTCAAGCCAATTGCCGGTATAGAGCTGCATTGCAGGCTTAGAGGTAGTAACTGTCATACTCACTTGGCCATCCTGACTAGTTAGCTTAGCTACCGGCTCTGCTACATCTCGATGTGGATCAAACCAATAACTATGGTCATAGCCTTTGGCGGGTTTCTGCTGCTCATCTAGCAACAGATCTTGAGCCACGCTCTTAGTGACTCGAAAATCAAATCCTGTTCCCTCTACGCTTTCCAACTGCCCGAGTGGGATACCGACATCGGTGGTCGGCAGATAGTGATCGGCTTTGATATATAGCTGGTGACAAAGACCATCAAACTCACTCTCACTACCATTAAGATTAAAGTAAGCATGATTGGTTAGGTTAATTGGCGTTGCCTTATTAGAGTGAGCAAAATACTCAATATCAAAGCGCCCATCATCACTAAGCTGATAACGAACTTGCACACTTAGCTCACCTGGGAAACCTTGATCGCCATCTTGGGAAAGTAGCCCGAATACCACATGGCTCGCACTCTGCTCTACCACTTCCCAGCGAGTTTTATCAAAGCCTTCTGTGCCACCATGCAAGCAGTTACCCGCTTGGTTGGTGTCGAGCTGAAAACTCTGTCCATCTATGGCAAAAAAACCATTGGCAATGCGGTTCGCGTAACGACCAACCGTTACCCCCATGTAACTTTTGTGTCGCTCGAAATCTGCCATGGCCCCTACACCTAACAGAACTTCGCGTAGCTCACCACACGCCAAAGGTAAACAACAACTGAGCCAGGTGGCTCCGATGTCCATCAACACAATGCTAACCCCATTAGCATTGGTCAATTCGATTAACCGTGCAGGTCGCCCATCATAGGCCGCCTGCGCAGTCATTGTTTCAAATATAGAGTAATCCATCGCTCAATTACTCCACTAGGCCCGCACCGCTTTTAGCTTGGCACACATAGATAGATTCCTTCAGCCCAGTAGAAGCTTGGTAAAGAGTTTCCACCGCCGACTTGACTGGCTCGACCAATTCCGGAGGCATAACCGCGACAATACAGCCACCAAAGCCGCCACCAGTCATGCGCACGCCACCCTGATCACCGATCACTTGTTTAACGATCTCAACCAGGGTGTCGATCTCTTTAACGGTAATTTCAAAATCGTCACGCATTGATGCATGAGATTCAGCCATCAGTTCACCCATACGCTTCATATCGTGTGAACGCAACGCTTCTGCAGCTTCAAGGGTACGCTGATTTTCAGTAATAACATGACGAGCACGCTTAGCGACGAGTTCATCAAGCTGTGCCGCTTTTTCGTTAAACTGATCGATCGTGACATCGCGCAGGGCTTTAACGCCAAACGCTTTAGCTGCCGCTTCGCACTGTTCACGACGGGTGTTGTACTCACTATCGACTAGGCCACGTTTTTTGTTGGAGTTAATAATTACCACCGACATACCTTGTGGCATCGACACTGCTTCGGTTTCTAGGCTACGACAATCAAGCAACATGGCATGATTCTCTTTACCCTCGGCTGAAATCATCTGATCCATGATTCCGCAGTTACAGCCAACGAACTCATTCTCAGCCTGTTGACCATTGAGCGCGATTTCAGCTTGCGAGATATCTAAGCCGTAAAGCTCTTTGAACGTTTGTCCGATCACAACCTCTAGTGCTGCAGACGAACTTAGGCCAGCTCCTTGAGGTACATTTCCGCTCACAGAAATATCCGCGCCTTTGAACTCATAACCACGGGCTAACAAGCACTTCACCACACCACGAATATAGTTCGGCCACATTCTGTCTTCTTGAAAGGTAATCTCTTGGGTAATATCGAACTCATCAACATCGTTGTCATAATCAACAGAGACCAAGCGCACTAGGTTGTCATCGCGCTTTGCTGCTGCAACCACGGTTTGGTAATCAATCGCACATGGGAGCACGAAACCATCATTGTAGTCAGTATGCTCACCGATCAAGTTAACCCGACCCGGCGCTTGAATAATATGCGTTGGTTGATAATTCAGCACCTGCTCAAACGATGTTTTTACTGCTTGAATTAGTTCAGACATAGTAGTTCCCTAACCTCTTTTAATATTGCGATGACGTTACTCATCATCGCTAATTAGATTCTTTGTAATGAACATCACTAACAGCGCGTAGACGCTCTGCCGCTTGCTCTGCGGTTAAATCGCGCTGGCTTTCTGCGAGCATTTCATAGCCAACCATAAACTTACGTACCGTGGCACTGCGCAGTAGCGGCGGATAGAAGAGCGCATGAAGCTGCCAATGTTCAATATCTGTGCCTTGCTCGAAAAACGGTGCATAGTGCCAGCCCATTGAGTATGGGAAAGAACACTCAAATAAGTTGTCATAACGACTGGTGAGCTTTTTAATCGCAATCGCCAAATCATCACGCTGTGATTCAGTTAATTCACTCATACGGCGAATATGTACTTTGGGCAGCAACATGGTTTCAAACGGCCAAGCCGCCCAATATGGAACAAGCGCTACCCAATGTTCAGTTTCAACAACAATTCGCGAACCATCTTTCACCTCAGCCGTGACGTAATCGACCAATAAGTTAGAGCCGTGCTCTTGATAGTAAGCTTTTAGATTGTGCTCTTTGCGTTCAATTTCATTAGGCAAGAAGCTATTAGCCCAGATCTGGCCGTGGGGGTGGGGTTGCGAACAGCCCATTGTCTCGCCTTTATTTTCGAACGCTTGAACCCACAAGTACTCTTTACCCAACTGTTCGATTTGCTCATCCCAGGTATCGATCACACCACGAATTTTTTCTACAGGGAGTTCAGGTAGCGTCTTAGAGTGATCCGGTGAAAAACAGATCACTCGACTTAGGCCGCGTACACCTTGTGTTTTGAACAGTGGGCTATCTGACTCTGGCGCATCAGGAGAATCTGTCATCAAGGCGGCAAAGTCATTGGAAAACACGTAGGTGCCCTGATAGTCCGGGTTGACATCGCCAGAGATACGCTCATTGGTTGGACATAGAAAACACTTCTCATCGTAGCTTGGTAACGCTTCGGTCGCGGGCTTCTCATCGGCTCCACTCCATGGACGCTTAGCACGATGAGGAGAGACAAGAATCCATTGACCCGTTAGTGGGTTATAGCGACGATGTGGATGATCTACAGGGTTAAAGGTAACGTTCGACATTTTCACACTCAGCTCTAATTTGTTGTCCATTATGCGTCGGCATAACCATTAGGATTATTCGATTGCCAGTTCCATGTATCCGCCGCCATTTCGTCAATAGTGCGCGTGGCTCGCCAGCCTAAATCTTGGTGAGCTTTGTCTGTACTCGCCCAACATTCAGCAATATCACCCGGACCACGAGGACAGATCTCGTAAGGCACAGGTGTTCCGCAGGCGGTGCCAAACGCATTGACCATTTCAAGCACGCTTGAGCCTTTGCCTGTACCTAAATTATAGATGTGTAAACCGACTCGCTCTCCGTGTCTTGATGAGCGCAAAACGCTCAACGCCTAATATTGATGAAAAGTCTACCAATCAACGCCCCCTAAGATCCGTGATCAAATCCGCAAAGTGTAAACGTTTCCACAGATCAATCGCTAAATATGACATAGATTGAAAAAATGAATCAGTATCTGAAAGTAGATAAGTGGGCGATTCTGAGGTCTTATACCAACACCAAGTCAATGCTGGATGCATCAGTACTAGAGTGAAAAAACGTAAACGTTTTCATTGAATGGGAGAGAAGAGAGGCTTTGTTGCGTAATTCGATGGAACTAAATCAAGAAACTACGATCTGAGCGGCTACGCCCATCAATCGTCGTAGCCTCATGCCTAAACCTCGTTACAAAACAACTAACTGGAAGCAGTACAATAAATCCTTAATCAACCGTGGTTC
>NZ_JATABG010000151.1:0-8002 GCF_036533755.1 Vibrio sp. M260118
ATCTATATTTTGGAAAGTTAATACCAGCTTACTCATTACTTGCGGAGTACCATCTATCAACTCCAGTAGCATTTTAGCTCCATTTTCTCCTGCTTTATCAAAAGCATAGTTAAATGTCGATAAGCTTGGCGAGTTGATATAGCCAAGTTCATCATTACCCACCCCTAGTACCTTGACTTGCTTACCTACCTCTACTCCTGCCTCTTGGAGGGCTTTTATTGCGCCGACAGCAATCCGGTCGGTAGCACAGAACACACCATCGACATTCGGGTAACTACCCAGCAATTGTTTCATGTTGGCATAACCAGATTCGATACTAAATTCACCATGACAGTGGAACAGCAGCTGCTGCTGACTATTCATTGCCAAAGCCTGCGTTAAGCCTTCAGAGCGCAGTTTATCTACCGCTAGGTCAGAGTCTGGCACACCAATAAAGCCGATCTGTTTACATCCCGCCGCGATCAGTCGATTACCCGCTTCGAAACCTACTCTTAAATCATCGTGTACAACGCTCGGAATATTGAATAGCGATCCATCTTGCCCAACCAGTACTACCGGCGCTTTCGACTGCTTAATCGCTTTAACCAAATCAGTGTCGATATGAGTTGCATAGAGAACTATTCCCTCAACTCGTTTCTGGTTAAACAGTTGAATATATTCAAGTTCCTTGTCACTTGACTGCTGAGTACTGGCCAAAAGCACTTGCTTGCCTGCCTGTTCAAACACTCGGCTCAGGCCATCAATCCCTTGTGCAGTAGCATGGGACGAAACACGTGGAACTATCACACCAACAAGATTGGTCTTTTGAGATTTCAAGTCTTTCGCGACCTGGTTAACCACATACCCGACCTCTTCTACCGCTTTCATCACTTTGACTTTGGTGGCTTCTTTCACGCCATACTCGTTATTAATCACCCGAGACACGGTTGATTTAGACACTCCAGCCAGTTCTGCGACATCATGTAAGCTTGCCATTAAGTGAACTCGTATTAAGTTATTGGGATTGTTTGCAAAAACTACCAGATTTTTCGACAAAATCCACTTTGCTCAAACGGTTTAGCAAAAATATTTAGCAGATCAATCTCACATAAACTTCCAATATGTTTTGACTGACATCCATTGATCGCAAAGAATTGACCCTGCAAACGTTCCCAAAAAGTAAATAACACCTTTTTGAACTATTAACTAATAAGCAAGAGATAACAATCGGGGTTTGGAATGAACTATCCAATAATTGCAAAAGAGCTGCTGGAGCTTCTTGGAGGTAGAGATAACCTGCAAGCGCTCGCCCACTGTGCAACGCGCCTACGTTTAGCATTGAAAGATGATTCAATTGTTGATGAAGAGGCTATTGCTAACCTTGAAGGCGTAAAAGGCCAATTCAAAGTAGCAGGCCAGTACCAGATCATTTTCGGTTCAGGTATCGTGAACCAAGTACACGCAGAAATGGCCAAGCTTACTGGTATGAGCGAAATGTCGACCAATGACGTTGCCAGTGCGGGTGCCGAAAAGCAGAACATTGTGCAACGCGCAGTGAAAGGTCTGTCTGATATCTTCGTACCGATTATTCCTGCAATCGTTGCAGGTGGTCTATTGATGGGTATCTTCAACCTGCTGACAGCGCAAGGGCTGTTCATTGAAGGTCAGTCTTTGATCGAAGCTAATCCTGGGCTCGCTGACCTAGCAAGTATGATTAACACTTTTGCCAACGCACCATTTGTCTACTTGCCTGTACTTTTGGCTTTCTCAGCAAGCAAAAAATTCGGTGGCAACCCATTCTTAGGCGCAGCTCTAGGTATGTTAATGGTTCACCCAGATTTACTTAACGGTTGGGGCTTTGGTGGCGCGAGTGTTGCAGGCACTATTCCAACGTGGAACATCTTTGGTTTTGAAATCCAAAAAGTGGGTTACCAAGGATCTGTTCTGCCAGTGTTGGTATCGGCATTCATTCTAGCTAAAGTTGAAAACGGCCTACGCCAAGTGATCCCATCAGTGTTGGATAACCTACTAACTCCAATGCTAGCGATCTTCATTACTGGCTTCTTAACCTTTACACTTGTGGGACCTATCACTCGTGATATTGGCTTCCTACTTGGTGACGGTCTGAACTGGCTATACGATTCAGCGGGCTTTATCGGTGGCGCACTATTTGGCTTTATCTACGCTCCGTTTGTTATTACGGGTATGCACCACAGCTTCATCGCGATTGAAACGCAACTACTTGCTGATATCGCAGTAACTGGCGGTACATTTATCTTCCCAATTGCGGCTATGTCTAACGTAGCGCAAGGTGCAGCAGCGCTTGCAGTCGGTTTTACTACCAAAGACATCAAGTTGAAAGGGATAGCTATGCCATCCGGTGTTACCGCTCTACTTGGTATTACTGAGCCAGCAATGTTTGGTGTAAACCTTAAGCTTCGCTACCCATTTATTGCAGCGGTAATCGGTGCGGCAGCGTCAAGTGCCTTTATCACTCTGTTTAACGTTAAAGCGCAAGCGCTGGGAGCAGCCGGTCTACCAGGTGTGATTTCGATTGTGCCTGACAAACTAGGCTACTACGTAGCAGGTATGGCGATTTCATTTGCTGTCGCGTTTGGCCTCACCTTAGTACTTGGTGCTCGTGAACGCATGAAAGCGACCAATGCAGCGACTGCCTAAAATCGGTTCTTAACAAAGTAGAACCCCCGTAGTCAAAACACGCTTTTGACTCCTGCCCCACTTCATAGTGGGGCTTTTTCGTTTCATACATAGTGCGTTAATTTGATCCCTGACACTGTATCTATCGATAGCTCGGATATCCTAAAGCTATTAAGTCTAAATAAACCCATCGCCTATGCTTCATTCTGTAATCAACCAAGGAGTTTTCCCTTGTGGATGCGACCTTGAGGGTGATATTGAGCTATACCTTCCCGAGCATGACCTAACACTTCGCTGCTACTATCAGGAAAACAGAGCGGATTTAATTGCAGAGCTACCCATTGGAGAAACTCGACTCGCAGATATCAGTGTTATCGACGCTTCCATCACGCCAAGCAACAATACGCAAGCTTCATTAGCTCCGAAGATTAACGGTGATTATATCTGCCAATATACCGACGACGATGGCGAACAACTGCACATGATTGATGCAGGCATTTTACTCGATGTCGATTGCCAGCTAGATCAAAATGCTGAAATACCCCAGGCAGGCGATTGGGTTGAAGTTGATGGGCTTTTATTCTTGTCTGTTGCTCCTAAAGCGAACCGCGACCAAGCACTCTATGCGGAGCTGAATCGTGATACTTCAGAGATGGATCTGATCGCGAAACAAGCGATAGATTTATTGCAAAGCTCAGAAGTCGCAATTCGTTTTGAAACGCCACACGCTAACGTGTTAGCCACAATTAGAGCTATGGTTCTCTGGCTAAAAGAACGCAAGCCAAGCAGTGAAATAGTTGCCGGGGATGATGGCAAGTCTTTAGCAGAAATATGCCAGTACTTGTTTAGCTCAACACAGGTTCCGATTGAGAAGATTGTCCACTACACCATCGATGAAATAGAGTTCGGCGAAGATGGGTTCCAACTCAGTTATGCAAGCAGAATGAACGTTGAAGAACAGCAAGAGCTCGGCCTTCACGCACCACAAGATGTAGTCATCATCAGTTATTGGGTTGGCGGTTTTTCTGACGTAGCGATACCGCTGGCATTGTATCTACGTGAACTGGCTGATTATCTACGAACCCACGGACATCAAGAGCTGCTAAAACAACTAAAGAGCCAGACTCTCGTTGCTCGTCCATATAACACTCGCATCGAAGAGTTTGTAGAGCTTGATAAGCTCATTCCGCAGGTTTTAGCTGCGCTGCCCTACTCTCATTCAGTGAATAAAAAGCAGCTTCATAGCCAGTTTGCTGTGCTGCAACAGCAAATCGAACCCTACCTACAACAGCCGCACAATAAGCTGGGCCAAGTTCGTTGGTACCAGCTATGGAAATAAAATCACGCCCGTACTAGTGACGGGCGTATTTGTTGGAGATTAACTTGCGACTCTCTGTTGCCAATCGCGTTAGCAAGCTAACTCAGGCGCGATAATACGACCTGCTGATCAAGGTTTTCATGGAAAGGCGTATAATCTAAGCCTTGGTCAAAAATATAGGTGGTCACTAGCGAGCGTACACAAGCCACCAATTCATCAGCATTCCATGGTTTCTCAAAGTAGTGGCTTACACCCGCGGTATTGATCGCCGTGATTGTGTCAGAGTGGGTCGCCTGCCCCGTTAACAGTACTTTTTTTGTCTCAACAAAGCGAGAGTCCTTAGTCACTTCCGTTAACAGTTCAACCCCAGTCATGCCTGGCATCACGTGGTCAGAAACAATCACAGCAATAAATTCACCATCAGCATCAAGCTCATCCATTAGCTCCAGAACTTCATCACCCGACTCACAGTCGACGACATTAAGCCAGCTTTCCAGTGGCTCTAAATCCTGAATGACTGCACTTAACACCTCTCGTTGGTCGTCTACGCAGATTACATTAAGCTTGTCCATCTCTCTCTCCTAACGGTAATTTAACCCTGAAAATGGTTCGTTCTCTATCACTCTTAACGACAACTGTGCCGCCATTTTCACTGACTATTCGTTTCACAATAGATAGCCCTAACCCCAAGCCAAATGAAAGTCCGCCTTTCTTGGTTGTGAAGTTAGGTTGAAATATTTTTCGTCGTATTTGTTGCTCAATTTCAGGCCCATTATTAGCGATCGTGACTAATATTCGTTGATTCGATAACTTGGTCTGAATATCGATATGCGGTTGCTCAGTATTGCCTAAAGCGTCGCAAGCGTTCTTTATGATGTTGCTCCACACCTGAACAAATTCGGCAGCAGAACCTTTGATTTTAGGGAGCGAAGCTGGACGAAAATGAACATCTACTCGGCGCAGATCGCTTTGTAGCAATGATAGTGCTTTGTTGATGGTGTCGTGGACATCGATCATTTCGTCCGGCTCACTCTCAGCTCTACCTAGCTGTTTAACCGATTTAACAATAGAAACTGTATGGCGCGAGGCGATACGCAGATCGTGTAAATCACGCCCCATCTGCCAGTACTTTAATGCTTCATCAGGCTGAGCAAGCCAACTGTCAGGTACGGTGTCACCACCAAGCGCTCGGGCAAACGCTTTTGCGTTGTGGGCAGACACTCCATATCGGCTGCTGATCGTTTTGGCGAACTCACGCACCTGTTTTGACGAGACCGTCTGCCCCTGTAACAACCCAATATCAAAATACTGGCTTGCGTTTGGATTGGCGGCTTCCAATAGGTCGAGTAACTGTTGCTGAAAACGCTCTGTCTTACTGCTGACCACACCAATCGCATTGTTAAGCTCATGGGCAATACCTGCCGCAAGCTGACCTAGGGTTGTCATCTGCTCTGCGGTGTACAACCGCTGAAGCGCTTTCTCTTTCTCTAGCGCTTCGTGAGTCGCTCGTCTTTGCCTGCGTGATAACTCGTTGACCATCACTGGCATAAACTGAGCGTTTAACGGTCCAAGCCTTTCTGGCTCTACAGGTTCCGTATCTCGATCGATCCACGCAAGCCTAACCTGAGTTTTGGCAATCACAGTCGAGGAAGCAATCCAGCTTCCAGAAAAAAAACTGTGCACGCCAATAAATGCACCCTCGCCTGCAGTAAAAACCTTGGTTAGTTTGCCACTGTCATCATTTTCAAAGTAGCCCTCTAACTCCCCTTCTAATACATAGTAAAGGCGATCATTTTGGCCATTTTGTTTCAGCACTCTTTGCTCAGATTCCACAACTAGCTGGCGCGTTGGCTCTGAAAAGTAGTGGCGGATTAACTCTTCCATCGACTTAACCAATGTGACCAACGCTGTGCAATAGCCACACAAGTCCAAAGCTAAGCAATACACCCACCACGCCGAGGATTACTCCGACTTTCGCCATTTGGTTACTCTGTACATGACCCGTAGCATGAGCAAGTGCATTTGGTGGGGTACTGATTGGCAGTGACATACCCAACGACGCGGCAAAAGTAACCACCAAAATTAATGTCAGTTCACCGCCCAATGGCGTTAACGACACCATTGAAGTCCCCAGCGCAGCCATGATAGGCATTAGCAAGTTAGCCGTTGCCGTATGAGACATAAAGTTCGCCATCAGCAAACATAGGAATGCGGAACCCGCCAAAACAACATAAGGTGAGAATTCATCAAATGGAATGCTGTGAACAACCAGTTTTGCCAACCCCGTTTTATCTAACGCTAAACCAAGGGCGATACCACCAGATACCAACCACAGTACATCCCACGAAATCTTCTTCAGATCTTCTTTGGTGATGATCCCGGTTAAAGAGAACAGAGCAACAGGGATAAGCGCCACCGTATAAGAGTTCATACCATGGCTTGAACCCATTAACCACAGAACAATGGTTAAGGTAAACGTGACATAAACCATAATGGCTTTCGGCGTTTTCAAGAACTTACCTTTAATGGAAAGCTCAATCTTCTGTTGATCCGCCTTGTACAGCGTGTTTATTAGCATCCATGCTAGTGCCATCATCACAATGACAAATGGCACGCCGAAGGCCATCCATTCACCAAAAGTGATCAAATTGTCTCCGACCAGATACTTAAGCGCGATGGCGTTCGGTGGCGTACCAATCGGAGTACCAATACCACCAATGTTTGCCGCAACCGGGATACACAGGGCGAACGCAATACGTCCCGGATCTTTGGGGCCGAATACCGCGATAACTGGGGTAAGAATCGACAGCATCATTGCCGTCGTTGCGGTATTAGACATGAACATTGAGAAGACACCAGTAATCAGCATCAGCCCTAGCATGACATATTTAGGAGCTTGACCAAATGGCTTAAGGAGTACACGCGCTAAGTTCACGTCAAGACGGTACTTAGTTGCTGCCATCGCCAAGAAAAAACCACCCAAGAACAGCATGATAATTGGGCTAGCAAACGTCGCCATAATTTCATTGTACTTAAGCAGTTCACCGAAATGTGGCTCCGACTCACTGGCACGAAATAGATATATCCCTTTGTTCGACACGAGCAATAGCTCAAGAACAATAATTACAACTGAGGTAGCGTAAATGGGGATTGGCTCGAACACCCAGCATAGTGCCGCAAGTAAGAAAATGGCGGTGACTCGTTGCTGAACAATGGTCATTCCTTCAAAGGGAAATGCCGACAGAGGTAAAGACAACACCAACAAGGGAATGATGATGGGAATGATATATTTCAAATACTTTTGCATGACACTGCTTCATCCATAAAATTTCTTTGAGCAGTATCAGACTACCCCTAAAGGACTACCCTTACAGGGATCAAAGTTATACCAAATACATCACTAATATATTTGGATTGTGATCTGGATATCATATTGCGCAAACTAAAACCTCAACAGAGTCAGCTAGTTGGGCTCCTGCCAGGGGTACCAGCGATTATCCCTAGCTTTCGCTAACCGTTAGACACGAGTTAAAGCCAATGGGTATTTAACCTTTCGGTTATATCCGTAGAAATAGGGCCTCGTAATTGCAAGGCCTTTGGTTTATGAGGTAATGACCAGCTGACTTATTTTTGCCCCATTCCTTTTCAGCGCAGATATAGCAAATATTATGGAAAAAGAATTTTGACCAAGTTTTAGTAGTGCGAAATGAGTCCAATGCATACGACCGAATAAAGGGTGCCTTAACTGTATTTCGAAAGCGTTCAATAGCTAATCGAGAAAAATAAAAGAAACGGCTTAGTGAAGTAAATTGGCCGTACGAGTACTCATTTAGTACTCTCCACCATTGAAAACGTATGGCAATAACGCCTGATAATATCAAGGATTCCAATTAGAGTTTTTTTTGCTTTACAAAAGAATAAAAAAGCAAATACGGTACAGTCAGGTTGATATGAGTCCAACCTGACATATCTCAAAACAGACTACAACTGCGTGACAAATGAACCACTTGGCTTGACTGGCAAGTATTTAGCGTAGAAGTCTAAGTA
>NZ_JATABG010000152.1:0-7919 GCF_036533755.1 Vibrio sp. M260118
TCAGTCAGATCTATCACGATAAACTAGAAAAGCATCTACCTAACGCCTATTTTGATCTCAGTCTTGATGCCATTTGCAAGCACCTCGACCTGCCTTTACAAGACAAACATGATGCTCTGCAAGATGCCATATCCGCTGCGCTAGTGTTTGTTCGGCTGACAAAAGGTGATCTGCCTAGCCTAAATATTCCATACACCCGCTAAATTCAGTGGCGTTCAAGATCTCATTTTTTGTTTTAATTACCTAATTTTAAAGCAGATATAGCGTTCTCATCCTAAAGTCTAATTGTCGAATCAGCGCCTGTGATTGAAAGTTATGGGTAACGAGAATTTACAACGTCGGGGTCAGGTGACCTTTTCGTTTTAAACGGACAATTGCTCAATTCACAAGGAATTAGGCACAAGGAGATAGCAATGAGTGAAGCCCATATTTATCCGGTAAAAGAGAACATCAAGAAAAATACCCACGCGGATAACGATACTTACCAAGCCATGTACCAACAATCAGTGACTGATCCGGTTGGTTTCTGGAGTGAGCACGGAAAAATCGTCGATTGGATGAAACCATTCACTCAGGTTAAGAACACCTCTTTCGACACTGGCCACGTTGATATCCGCTGGTTTGAAGACGGCACATTAAACGTGTCTGCTAACTGTATCGACCGCCATCTTGCAGAGCGCGGTGATGATGTCGCAATCATTTGGGAAGGTGACGATCCGAATGACGATAAAACACTGACTTTCAAACAGCTGCACAAAGAGGTGTGTGAGTTCTCAAACGCGCTGAAAGAGCAAGGTGTACGCAAAGGTGATGTGGTTTGTCTGTACATGCCAATGGTGACCGAAGCAGCAGTCGCAATGCTCGCTTGTACCCGTATTGGTGCAGTACACACTGTCGTATTTGGCGGTTTCTCTCCTGAAGCACTATCTGGCCGTATTATCGACTCAGACGCTAAAGTGGTTATCACTGCAGATGAAGGCGTTCGTGGCGGACGTGCTGTTCCTCTGAAAAAGAACGTTGATGAAGCACTGACTAACCCAGAAGTAAAAACGATCGAGAAAGTCATCGTTATGAAGCGCACTGGCGGCGACATTGACTGGCATGATCATCGTGATGTTTGGTGGCACGAAGCGACTGCAAATGTCTCTTCTGACTGTCCACCAGAAGAGATGAAAGCGGAAGATCCACTATTCATCCTTTACACATCTGGCTCGACAGGTAAACCAAAAGGTGTGCTCCACACTACAGGTGGTTACCTAGTCTACGCTGCAATGACGTTCAAGTACGTATTTGACTACCAGCCAGGCGAAACCTTCTGGTGTACTGCCGATGTGGGTTGGATTACTGGCCACACTTACTTAATCTACGGCCCATTGGCTAACGGCGCGAAGACAATCCTATTCGAAGGTGTGCCAAACTACCCAAGCACTAACCGTATGAGCCAAGTGGTCGATAAACACCAAGTGAATATCCTTTATACAGCGCCTACTGCAATTCGTGCATTAATGGCAAAAGGTAACGAAGCGGTAGAAGGCACTTCACGTAGCAGCCTGCGTATTATGGGCTCAGTAGGTGAACCAATTAACCCAGAAGCTTGGGAGTGGTATTACAAAACCATTGGTAACGAAGACTCACCAATTGTCGATACTTGGTGGCAAACTGAAACTGGCGGCATCTTGATTGCACCGCTACCAGGGGCAACCGACCTTAAACCAGGTTCTGCAACTCGTCCTTTCTTCGGTGTTCAGCCTGCGCTAGTGGATAACATGGGTAACATCATCGAAGGCGCAACTGACGGCAACCTAGTGATTCTAGACTCGTGGCCAGGTCAAATGCGTACCGTTTACGGTGACCATGACCGCTTTGAGCAGACTTACTTCTCTACCTTTAAAGGTATGTACTTCACCAGTGATGGTGCACGACGCGACGAAGATGGTTACTACTGGATTACTGGCCGTGTTGATGACGTACTAAACGTATCGGGCCACCGTATGGGTACCGCAGAGATCGAATCTGCACTAGTTGCCCACGATAAAATTGCCGAAGCGGCTATCGTTGGTATTCCGCACGATATCAAAGGCCAAGCGATCTACGCTTATATCACGCTCAATGATGGCGAGTTCCCAAGTGCTGAGCTACACGCTGAGGTCAAAAACTGGGTACGTAAAGAGATTGGCCCTATTGCAACACCAGACGTACTGCACTGGACAGACTCTCTGCCTAAAACACGTTCTGGTAAGATTATGCGTCGTATTCTACGCAAGATCGCAACCGGAGATACCAGCAACTTAGGTGACACTTCGACCCTAGCAGACCCAAGTGTGGTTGATAAGCTCATTGCAGAAAAAGCTGAACTCGCTTAATTCAATCAGTTGCAAATTAATGACTTCAAACCGTCACCTTGTGTGGCGGTTTTTCTATTTAGCGTTTAAAACACTCCCCTCTAAAAGCCCTATCTAGCACGAAAAATGTTATCTCGGTTACAAATTTACAGCTCTATGCTGGGAGATTAGACCAGTAAATTGCTGCTAAATGCGCTGAATTAGCTATAATCTGGGTCTATTTCAAAGATTCGCTACTATTATTAGTAAAAATCGTATGCTGAATCAGCGATAATATGGGAATATTCCAGTTCATATCATGAAGTAGGAAGATGGCAGCACAATGACAGCAAAATCACGCATTCTTGTCTTAAACGGTCCAAATTTAAACCTATTAGGTCTACGCGAGCCTGCACATTACGGTTCATCAACCTTGGCGCAGATTATCGACAACCTAACTAAGCAAGCCAATGAAGCAGGTGTTGAACTTCAACATCTTCAATCTAACCGTGAGTATGAACTGATCGAAGCTATCCATGCAGCCTATGACCAGATTGATTTTATCATCATCAATCCAGCTGCATTTACCCACACCAGTGTGGCATTAAGAGATGCCCTACTTGGCGTGGCTATCCCATTTATCGAAGTGCATTTATCTAATGTGCATGCTCGTGAATCATTCCGTCACCACTCATACCTTTCTGATAAGGCAGAGGGGGTGATATGTGGTCTAGGCGCACAAGGGTACGAATTCGCTCTGTCTGCAGCGATAAAAAAACTGCAGGCAAAGTAACCCAACTAGCGTTGAGGTCCGTTTAGAGGCACTCGACGTATACAAACACTCTGCAGCTCATTTTGAGCTGTCTTATTCACAAGATAAAAGAGAAAGAAAAAATGGATATCCGTAAAATCAAGAAGCTTATCGAGTTAGTAGAAGAATCTGGCATTGCTGAGCTAGAGATCTCTGAAGGTGAAGAGTCGGTACGCATCAGCCGTAATGGTACAGCAGCACCAGCACCTGTACACTACGCAGCAGCACCTGCACCTGTAGCAGCGCCAGCACCTGCGGCGGCACCTGCTCCTGCAGCAGCACCAGAAGCGGCAGCGGCTCCTGCAACTCCAGCAGGTCACCAAGTTCTTTCTCCAATGGTTGGTACTTTCTACCGTTCTCCAAGCCCAGACGCAAAATCATTCATCGAAGTGGGTCAATCTGTAAACGCTGGCGACACACTATGTATCGTTGAAGCAATGAAGATGATGAACCAAATCGAAGCAGACAAGTCTGGTGTAGTAACAGCTATCCTAGTTGAAGACGGCCAGCCAGTTGAATTCGACCAACCACTTGTTGTTATCGAATAATCGAGGCTCTCTCTTATGCTAGATAAATTAGTCATCGCGAACCGAGGTGAAATCGCACTTCGTATTCTTCGCGCATGTAAAGAATTGGGCATCAAAACAGTAGCGGTTCACTCTACTGCTGACCGTGACCTAAAACACGTACTACTTGCAGATGAAGCGATTTGTATCGGCCCTGCTCGTGGTATCGACAGCTACCTAAATATTCCGCGCATCATTTCTGCTGCAGAAGTAACTGGCGCGGTTGCAATCCACCCAGGTTACGGCTTCCTATCAGAAAACGCTGATTTTGCCGAGCAAGTGGAACGTAGCGGCTTTATCTTTGTTGGCCCTAAAGCAGACACAATCCGCATGATGGGTGACAAAGTTTCTGCAATCACAGCAATGAAGAAAGCGGGCGTACCTTGTGTACCGGGTTCTGATGGCCCACTAGATGACGATGCACAAGCGAACAAAGCACACGCCAAGCGCATTGGCTACCCAGTAATCATCAAGGCGTCGGGCGGCGGCGGCGGTCGTGGTATGCGCGTAGTTCGCTCTGAAGGTGAACTGGTCGAAGCTATCGCAATGACTCGTGCTGAAGCAAAAGCGGCGTTCAACAACGACATGGTTTACATGGAGAAATTCCTAGAAAACCCACGTCACGTTGAGGTTCAGGTAATTGCTGATGGTCAAGGCGGCGCTATCCACCTTGGTGAGCGTGACTGTTCTATGCAGCGCCGTCACCAAAAGGTGGTAGAAGAAGCACCAGCTCCAGGTATTACTGAAGAGATGCGTAAGTACATCGGTGAGCGTTGTACCCGTGCATGTATCGAAATCGGCTACCGTGGCGCAGGTACTTTCGAGTTCCTATACGAGAACGGCGAATTCTACTTCATCGAGATGAACACGCGTATTCAGGTTGAGCACCCAGTTACTGAAATGGTAACGGGCGTAGACCTAATTAAAGAGCAACTACGTGTAGCGGCAGGTCAGCCTTTGTCGTTCACTCAGGATGACATCAAAATCCGTGGCCATGCTATCGAGTGTCGTATCAACGCAGAAGATCCAGAACGTTTCCTACCTTCACCAGGTAAGATCGAACGCTTCCACGCGCCAGGCGGCATGGGTGTTCGCTGGGAGTCGCATATCTACACAGGCTACTCAGTACCACCACATTACGACTCAATGATCGCTAAGCTTATCACTTACGGTGAGAACCGCGATGTGGCTATTGCTCGTATGAAGAACGCACTTGGTGAGATGATCGTTGAAGGCATCAAGACTAACGTTCCTCTACAAGAGGCGATCATGAATGATGAGAACTTCCAACACGGCGGTGCCAACATTCATTACCTAGAGAAGAAACTAGGGCTTCAATAAGTTCCTAGAAGCGAGATCCTAGTTCCTAGAAAAGTCTCTAGGAACTAGGAACTAAACTCTCCCCCCAAATGCTCACTTCATCATCGGTGAGCATTTTTGTTTTCGCTGATTTATTCACCTATAAACCCGCAGATTTCTGCTACACTCTGCGCCAAATCCTATCAATTAATCTAAAGAGCCCGTACTCATGCCTTGGATTCAAATCAAACTCAATGCGACCAATGAAAACGCTGAACAGATCGGCGACATGCTCATGGAAGAGACTGGAGCGCTATCTGTCACCTTCTTAGACGCGCAAGATACGCCTGTATTCGAACCTTTGCCTGGTGAAACTCGTCTTTGGGGTGATACGGATATCCTTGCACTGTATGACGCTGAAGCGGATACCGACTTCATCATTGAACAAACCAAACTCAGTGGCCTTCTGGCGGATGGCTTCGCTTACAAAGTAGAACAGCTAGAAGACAAAGACTGGGAACGCGAGTGGATGGATAACTTCCACCCGATGAAGTTTGGCGAACGTTTATGGATTTGCCCAAGCTGGCGTGAAATCCCAGAACCAGAGGCAGTGAACGTGATGCTTGACCCTGGCCTTGCGTTTGGTACTGGTACTCACCCAACCACCGCTCTATGCCTTGAGTGGCTCGAAGGTTTAGACCTTTCAGGAAAAACCGTTATCGATTTTGGTTGTGGTTCAGGTATTTTGGCGATTGCAGCGATTAAGCTTGGCGCGGAAAAAGTCATCGGCATCGATATTGACCCACAAGCCCTGCTGGCTTCAAAAGACAATGCGGAGCGCAATGGCGTTGCTGACAAACTAGAGGTATTCCTTCCTCAAGATCAGCCTGAAGGTCTGATCGCTGACGTTGTGGTGGCTAACATTTTAGCGGGTCCACTACGCGAACTATCATCAATCATCAAATCTTTGGTTAAGCCAAATGGTGAGTTAGCCATGTCTGGTGTGCTTGATACGCAAGCAGAAGATGTTGCCAACTATTACCGTGATGAGTTTCATATCGAGCCTATCAAAGAACAAAGCGAATGGTGTCGTATCTCTGGCCGAAAACAAGGCTAGACAAGACTTTGCGAGTTAATTGACTGATTTTTGGGCATTTTACAGAAACAAATTGTAAATGCTCAAATATTAGTCTTTTCACAGCGTAAAAAAATGCGTAAAATGCGCGCCCTTGCTAGTCAGAACTGTGATACACCCAAAATAATTGGAGTTGCAGCACGGCAACAAGACAATTCAATCCTATGAGCATAGGTGTGCTATGTGATTAGGATGAATTGGCGCAGTTAACAAAGCTGCAGATTCAAGAATGAAGGGTATAGGTGTTTTGAAAATCGGAACTTACCAACTTAAGAATAATCTCATCGTTGCCCCTATGGCTGGTGTGACTGATAGACCCTTTCGTGAGTTGTGTCTCCGCTATGGTGCGGGTATGGCCGTCAGTGAAATGATGTCATCAAACCCAAAGCTATGGAAAACATCTAAATCGAAGCAACGCATGGTACATGAAGGCGAATCGGGCATTCGCTCTGTACAAATTGCGGGCGCTGATCCACAACTGATGGCCGACGCTGCTCAGTTCAGTGTTGAAAACGGTGCGCAAATCATCGATATCAACATGGGCTGTCCAGCCAAAAAAGTGAATAAGAAGCTAGCCGGTTCTGCCCTACTTCAGTACCCAGATATCATCAAAGATATCCTTGAGGCTGTGGTTAACGCAGTAGATGTCCCAGTGACACTAAAAACCCGTACTGGCTGGGATACAGACAATAAAAACTGTGTTCAAATCGCTAAATTAGCCGAAGACTGCGGCATTCAAGCTCTTGCTCTGCATGGCAGAACAAAAGCGTGCATGTACAAAGGTGAGGCCGAATACGACAGCATTAAAGCGGTTAAGCAAGCTATCTCGATTCCGGTTATTGCTAACGGTGATATCGATAGCCCAGAGAAAGCAAAGCATGTACTGGAGTATACCGGTGCAGACGCTTTAATGATTGGACGCCCTGCCCAAGGTCGTCCGTGGATTTTTCAGGAAATCCAACACTTTTTGGAAAACGGCACCACGATGCCTGAGCTTCCTTACTCGGAAGTGAAAGACATCCTGCTTGGTCATGTAAATGCACTCCATGAGTTCTATGGAGAGTATTTAGGCCCACGTATCGCGCGTAAGCACGTAGGTTGGTATCTAAAAGAGCATGAGCAAGCGAGTGAGTTTCGCCGTACCTTCAACGCTATTGATGCAGCTGAGCTGCAGCTAGAAGCGTTAGAGGGTTACTTTGATTTAGCCTAAATACTTGAAGATAAGGCTTCAAATATGGCGGCTATAACGTTGCATCATAATTAAGAGAAGAGCTAGACCGAATATGTTCGAACAAAATCTGACTTCAGAAGCATTAACAGTAACTACAGTAACGTCACAGGACCAGATTACTCAGAAGCCATTACGTGACTCTGTTAAAGCGTCTCTTAAAAACTACTTGGCTCAACTAAATGGCCAAGAAGTAACAGAACTATATGAATTAGTTCTAGCTGAAGTTGAACAGCCATTACTAGATACCATCATGCAGTACACTCGCGGCAACCAAACTCGCGCAGCAACAATGATGGGCATCAACCGCGGTACTCTTCGTAAGAAACTTAAAAAGTACGGCATGAACTAAAATAAATTGGTTTAAGCAAATAATTTCAAAGGGTTAGGAAATATTTCTAGCCCTTTTTGTTTTTTACCACCCCACAAACCACCCCAAAAAGAAAAACCACCCATTAAAATAAATCATGTTTAGCCCGTCTGTGTGTGTCATCGTCAACAACAAGCATCATACACAAATAATTATTATTATCATTTATCTTAAAGAATGGTTTCAGAC
>NZ_JATABG010000153.1:0-7886 GCF_036533755.1 Vibrio sp. M260118
GCAAGTACCCACTATCACGCTACCTATATGTTTATATAAATAAGAACCCAGTTAAACCACTCAGCCCGATTGAGCGAGAGTTCGTTCGCTTTATATTTTCTAAGCAGGGACAAGCTTTAGTGGCCAAAGATGGGTACATTCCAATTTCAGCCGATATTGCTCACCGTGAGTTAGCAAAAGTCGGCATTGTAGAGTGATCTAAGCTTATGCAGTACAACGCCATTGGGTTAGAAGGTTAGCTGCCATCCAGCGGATTGCCAGTATTTTCCTTCACTGCATAGGTCAGCGTGAAGGAGTTTATTGGTCGTCAACCAATCTTTATCATCGGACGTGAGTGTCCATTCATCGCCATCTATCGTGAGTTCAAGCTGGGGTAGTGGATCGTCATTACGTTGTCCGTTAAGCAAAATAGCTAAGCGCAGGATACGAATCAGACTAATAATGTCTCTCTTCTCGAATAGGGTGAACTCTTCCATCTCATGCAGTTTAAGTGCTTTACGCTGAAATCGTACTAGCATAGCTAACACGCGCTGTTGTTCGCGGTTGAATCCGGGCATATAAGTGTTGGCGAGGATATACGCTGAGTGGCGATGAAAAGCTTGTAAGCTGATACTCAGGCCAACTTCGTGCAGTAGTGCGCTCCATTCTAGTAAATCGAACAGTTCAGAACTTTTCTTGATTCCCAATTCTTTGTGTACTTGCTGGAGAAACTCTGTGGCGTGGCCTTTGATTTTCGCCGCATGATCTAAATCGACTAAATGTTTGCTGGCGAGGTTTTCTGTGGTGCGCATTCGAATGTCAGAGCGTTTAAAGCTATCTTCCATTTCAAAGAGTAGCCCTTCACGAAGTGCCCCCTCGGAGAAGTGCATTTCAGAGACGTTTAGACTCGCGATGATCGCCGATATTATGGCGACGCCTGCGGCAAAAACGGGTTTTCGTTCTGGAGTGAGACCACTAAGCTCAATATCATCGATGGTGTCCCACTGACACAGTACGCTGATTAGCTTTTCGAGGCGCTTGATTGTGATGAGGCCATCTTCGAACCCTAAACCAATGAGAACCTCGCGGATAGCCTTTATGGTTCCCGATGAACCAAAGGCAGTGTCCCAACCGCGTTTTTTGTATTTATGTGCCAACGCTTCCATCTTTTGCTCGGCGGCAAGCGTAGCCTTAGCAAAGTTTTTCTTAGACAGTTTGCCGTTAGCAAAGTAGCGATTAGTGTAGCTAACACAGCCCATCTGCTTACTGTTGATCAGCTCTGGTTCAAACCCACTACCAATGATCATCTCTGTACTGCCGCCGCCAATATCAACGACAAGCTTAGAATCAGACTCAGGTTGAGTGTGCGCAACACCAAGGTAAATCAATCGAGCTTCTTCAATGCCAGGAATGATTTCAATAGGGAAAGGGAGCACCTCTCTGGCGCGTTGTAAAAAAATATACGCGTTGTTGGCCTGACGCAGTGTGTGAGTCGCGGCGATTCGTACGTTCTCTGGCTGGAAACCCTGTAAGCGTTCGGCAAACATAGCAAGGCATTCAAGGCCACGCTCAATAGCAGCATTGTCTAAGTTTTTTTGTCCATCTAGCCCAGCGGCAAGACGAACCCTTTGCTTATAGCGGCTAACCAATTGCAGATCTTGCTCAACGACTCTTGCCACCACCATATGGAAGCTGTTGGAGCCTAAGTCGATAGCGGCAACGTCACGAATGTCCTGTGTCATGTTCTACTACTTGCTCTTTACGTTTTTGATTCTTTGTTTGTTTTTCTACATTTTTAAGATAGTCGTAAATGGCAATTTGTGAGCGAACTTTCTTTCGGTTTCCGCGAGGAACATAGTTGTTGCTCATCTCTTTATCGATCCATCTCGCTTTTACTGTATCGGTAAAGTGGATGTTAATGATATCAATGATGCGCTGTTTAAGACGTTCGTCACGCACTGGCGCGCCCACTTCAATTCGGTGGTCGATATTTCTTGTCATCCAGTCTGCGGACGAGATGTAAACCTGTGGGTCGCCATCATTGTGGGTAATCACGACTCTGGGGTGTTCTAAGAATCGGTCGACGATACTAATAATCTTGATGTTATCACTGACCCCTTCAATACCAGGCACCAAGGAGCACATACCGCGAATGATCATCTTGATTTCGACGCCTGAAGTGCTTGCCGCGTATATTTTATTGACCAGACCTTTATCAACTAGATTGTTGACTTTTAATGTCAGTGAGGATTTTTTACCTGCTTTTGCGTTGGCGATTTCATTGTCAATTAAGCGATAGATTTGTTTACGTGAGTTATGTGGCGAAACAATGAGATGGTTAAACCTAGTCGGGCGGTATGGGTTCTCTATATAACCGAATACGTTGCGTACTTCGTTGGTCAGTTCTGGGTCGGCAGTGAGCAGTGAGAAGTCGGTATAGATACGAGCCGTTTTTTCATGGAAGTTACCTGTACCAATATGAGCATAGCGGACGATCTCATCCTCTTCTCTGCGACTAATCAGCAGTAGCTTAGAGTGAATTTTCAGGCCAGGAACGCCGAAAACGACTTCAACTCCCGCTTCGGTGAGGACTTTTGACCATTCGATGTTGGCCTCTTCATCAAAGCGCGCTTGCAGTTCAACAACCACAGTGACGGACTTGCCATTGTGAACCGCATCAATGAGTGAATTCATTAAGCGTGAGTCTTTGGCGACACGGTAGATGTTGATCTTGATATTCAGAACTTTCGGGTCAAATGATGCTTGACGAACCCATTCACTGATATGCTCAAAGGTGTGGTAAGGGTAGTAGAGCAGAATATCTTGCGCTTTAATGGCATCAAACTTATTGGCGTAGCCATCAAAGTCGGCACATTGCATCGGTGGTAAAGGTTTATGCTCTAGGTAGTCTCGACCTACATTTGGGAAACCGATAAAGTCTTTGAAGTTATGGTAACGACTACCGGGAATCAGACTGTCGTAATTTGAAATTTGCAGTTTTTCACACAAGAAATCGAGCATGTCTTGTGGCATGTCCCTCTCGTAGACAAATCGTACGGGCATCGCGGTTAAACGTTGGCTTACCCCTTCGGACATCTGCTCAAGCAAGCTGTGCTCAACTTCGTGACTTAAATCGTACTCTGCATCGCGAGTCATTTTCATCGAATAGCCGTTTAACTCATCATAGTCAAAGAATCCGCTAAACAGCTCATCTAGACAGTAGCGAATAATATTGTCGAGTAGGATGATGGTTTTACGCCGTTTACCTTTTAGCTCTGGTACCATGACAAAGCGGGGAAGGTGATCGGTTGGAATCTCAATGAGTGCGTACTGGTTGTGCTCTTCGGTTTTTAGTTCGACGGTGATATAGGCGTATTCATCTTTAAGAAATTGAAGAACGTCAATGTCGTCGCGCATCATTAAGGGGGTGATGTGTGGTAAAACCTCTCGGCGAAAATACTTTTTAATCCATTTTTGTTGGGTTTCACTGAGTTGCGTTTCGTTGACAAGAAAGATTCTGCGCCGAGCCATGTCTCGGATCAGTTCGGCATACAACTCGTCAAAGCGCTCATTGAGTTTAAGTGCCTTAGTTTGCATCTTGGTTAGCAAATGCTTGGAATTGTCATTGCCGCCACGCTCTTGGTTGATCAGGATTCGTCGCTTAACGTCAGCGAAGCGAACTTTGTAGAACTCATCTAAGTTATTGGAAAAGATACCAAGAAAGCGAATTCGTTCGATCAGCGGAACGCTTTTATCAGCAGCCTCTTGTAAGACTCGTTCGTTAAAAGAGAGCCAGCTGAGTTCTTTTTCTATATAGAGTTTTTCCGCGCTCATGGTTTTGTCCTTTAACTTAGCTGACGAAGTTGAGTATTGTGAAAATACTCAGTTGGATAGCAACTTAAGGTGTTTATGTGACAGTTTTATGGCATTTTTTAATTGCATTGTTTTCAGTTGTTTATGCGACCTGTAATATAACTGTCACCTAATATAAATATTATACCCTCGGGCGAAAATTGGTAAGAGATAGAGATGGGGAAAGCAGATTTTTCACTGCGAGAGCGAGACCAGAAACGATTGATTAAAGACAGATTGGTCCGCATTGCTGTGTCTGCTGGTGGCGTCAGTGTATTAGCAGCGCTGGTTCTGATCTTTGTCTACCTAGCTATGATGGTGTTGCCACTGTTCAGTGATGCACATATGACACCTAATGTCCGCTCGACTCCGGTATCAATCGCTAGCCCTGTTGCGCTGGGGGTCGATGATGCAGGGGAGAGTGCGTATGTAATTTCTTCTCAAGGCAATATTGACTTTATATCTCTGCAACACTCCAACTCCGGCCCCGTGCTATCACAGCAAGTTGGTTTCACCAATAATCTGTTTAGCCAATCTTTACCTGCATACGGTTGGTATGGTTTTGCGACGCCTGAAGGTGAGATAAACATCTTTAAGCCTCATTTGGATACTGAACTAGTTGATGGCCAACGTAAGCTATCTCCTAGTATCAGCAAGCTTGATTTACCATTTGACTTAGAACAAGGTCAGCGGCATTTACAGAAGTTCGCTTTCGCGACGCAAGGGAATTTGACCTTAGTTGGTTGGTATCAAGACGACTCAGTTGTGATTAAATGGCAGCAAGAAGGGCAAATACATCAGTATCGTTTTGCCCAACCGTTACAAGATATCGACCAACTTATACTCACGCCTGACGGTAAAACGCTATACGTGCGCAGCGGATCTGAGCTTATTGTTGTGGTTAAGCAAGCTGAACGTTTTATTGTGCGCGAGTTAGTCGACCTTAGCTTGGGCCGACCAGAGCATGCCGTAACCGATATTGATCTGCTGGCGGGAGCCTATTCGGTGTTGGTGACTCATCAAGATGGTCTGGTCTCTCAATGGTTTGATGTATTGTCACAGGGCAAACGAAACTTAACTCAGATTCGTCAGTTTAAACTGGCTTCAGAGTTACAGTTCCTTTTACCTGATACTTACCGCAAAGGTTTCTACAGTTTCTACATCAATGGCACGGTGCAAAGCCACTACACTACCAGTGAAAAGCTAGTGATGTTTGAACGTGCCTATAAGAAAGCGCCACAGTTAGCGGCGATGTCGAATAACGAATCTTATCTCGTGGCTATCGACGACAAGTCGTTAAGCCTTGCCGTGATAGATAATCCTTATCCTGAAGTTTCGGTCTCTTCGCTATGGCAACAGGTGTGGTATGAGGGCTATCCAGAACCTGAGTTTGTTTGGCAAACCACCTCTGCCAGTGATGAGTTTGAGCCGAAATTTAGCATAGTGCCGATTGCTTTTGGTACATTGAAAGCGGCTGCGTTCGCTATGCTGTTCGCTATTCCTATTGCCGTGCTTGGGGCGATCTATACCGCGTATTTTATGACTCCGAAAATGCGTCGAGTCGTGAAGCCATCGATTGAGCTCATGGAAGCGCTACCTACGGTGATTATTGGTTTTCTCGCTGGTTTGTGGTTCGCGCCGATTGTAGAAAGTCACCTGGCGGCCGTGGTTGCACTGATGCTGTTTCTACCAGTTTCGACCATTTTGTTTGGCCTGTTGTGGCACCAGTTTTCTGACCGTTGGTCAGGGCGATTTTCCACTGGTTGGCATGCAGCAATCCTAATGCCAGTCATGATCGCAATCTGTGCAGTTATTTTGTCGCAGAGTGGCAATATCGAAGCGTTACTATTTGCCGGAGACGTAAGAGTTTATCTTGCTGAGCGAGGCATTGATTTTGACCAACGTAATGCACTGGTTGTTGGTTTTGCGATGGGGTTTGCGGTGATCCCGACCATCTTTACTATTGCAGAGGATGCGATTTTCTCTGTGCCGAAACACTTATCTGATGGTTCATTGGCACTGGGTGCGACTCCTTGGCAGACTCTGATTCACGTTGTGTTGTTAACGGCTAGCCCGGGCATCTTTTCAGCCATCATGATGGGCTTAGGGCGTGCAGTGGGTGAAACCATGATAGTGTTGATGGCAACGGGCAATACCCCCATCATGGATTGGAACATCCTTGAAGGAATGCGTACTTTATCAGCAACTATCGCCGTTGAAATGCCGGAGTCGGAAGTGGGAAGTTCCCACTATCGCATTTTGTTCTTAGCGGCATTGCTACTCTTGGTGTTTACTTTTGCGGTTAACTCATTGGCTGAATGGGTTCGCCAGCGATTACGCGAAAAATATCGCTCGCTGTAAATTAGAATTATTAGGAAACGTTTTACGTGTTTAAGTGGTTAAAATCAGGCTCTCCATGGATATGGTTAACAGGCGGTGCGGTGAGTATCAGTCTGTTATCTGTATTGGGGCTGTTGCTGCTTATTGGTTGGAAAGGATTATCGTATTTTTGGCCTGCTCCCCTGTATCAATGGCAGACCAAGCAAGGAGATATTCTGGTCGGGAAGATTTACTCGCAAGAGTATGTGCCTATTAGTCACTTACGAGAAATGAACATCGAATTGCCGCAAGAGGTCGTCGAAAAAGGCCTGATCAAGCGAGTGAGTATTAAAATTGCCAACCGTGACCTTTACGCATCGGATTTTGTTTCACTGCTTGAGATTGACCTTGATTCTCCCACCCAACCTGAAAACTGGGCGGTCATCGAACGCCTGCGCGGCGGTGATTTTTATGGCGTACCCATTGGCTACCTCCACCCTGATGGAACGGTAACCAATGATGTTGAACAAAGCTACGCGCAAGGCATCGAATTTGCTGACAAGGTGCGTGATGAAATTGTCACTCTAATTGAGCGTGATGTGAGGGTGATAAATGCTCAAGTCGAGCGTTTAAGGTTAGAGCGAAAGAAGCGCCGCTTAAACAACACACTCGATGACGAATTTATCGCTTTATATGATACGCAAAGCGCTAGGTACACTCAGTTGTTAGCGGCTACGGAAGAGAAGCTCGATAATTTGCGCGCTCAGTTACTCAATCAAGGCTTGGTCGTCGCGGATATGACGGGTCAGCAGGTGACCATTCCATTGGCCGACACGCTCGATATTTGGTACCCGAACCAGATGAACTTCGCTGAAAAACTGGTTCGATGGGCTAAGCAGGCTTGGAAGTTCTTATCCGATGACCCACGTGAGTCTAATTCTGAAGGGGGCGTTTTCCCAGCGATGTTTGGTACAGTACTGTTAGTGCTGATCATGTCGGTAATTGTCATGCCGCTAGGAGTTATCGCTGCCATTTATCTGCATGAATACGCCAAGAACAACGCGTTCACTCGAATCATTCGTGTCGCGGTAATTAACTTAGCCGGTGTGCCCTCAATCGTGTATGGTGTATTTGGTTTGGGTTTCTTTGTTTATACCCTAGGCGGCTCTATCGACTCACTGTTTTATGCTGAGCGACTGCCGACACCAACCTTTGGTACGCCTGGATTGCTGTGGTCAGCATTGACCTTAGCAGTATTGACTTTGCCTGTTGTGATTGTCGCGACAGAAGAGGGCCTAACTCGCATCCCGAATTCGGTGCGCCACGGTTCATTGGCGTTAGGTGCGACTCAATCAGAAACTATGTGGCGCATCGTACTGCCAATGGCAAGCCCGGCGATTATTACTGGATTGATTCTCGCGGTTGCCCGTGCGGCAGGAGAAGTGGCTCCGTTAATGCTGGTAGGCGCGGTGAAATTGGCTTCCACCTTACCTGTCGATAGCCAGTTCCCGTTTTTGCATTTAGAGCGTAAGTTTATGCACTTGGGATTCCATATCTATGATGTTGGTTTCCAGACGACTAATATTGAAAGTGCTAGACCACTGGTTTACGCCACATCATTTTTATTGGTGACGGTTATCGTTGGTTTGAATTTAACTGCGATCAGCATTCGCAACAATTTGCGCGAGAAATATCGAACTCTAGGACAAGATTAAGCATGTTTTCAGTCAATCAAA
>NZ_JATABG010000154.1:0-7845 GCF_036533755.1 Vibrio sp. M260118
CCTAAAGTTGCTAAGCTTTATCAAACCGTGTGGATGGAAGAGGGCTCTCCGCTTTTTGTCTATTCTAAAAGGCAAGCAGAGAAGCTTAAAGCGCTGGTGGAGATGCCTGTGGAGCTTGGCATGACCTATGGCAAGCCTAGTTTACAAACAGGTATGGAAGCTCTCTTGCAGCAAGGTGTTGAGGAGGTCATCGTGCTACCTCTTTATCCGCAATACTCGGGAACGACCACTGCCGCTGTTTCCGATGGCTTAACTAAAGCGTTTCAGAACATTCCGGTAATGCCAAGCTATCAGTTTATTCGTGATTACCACGATCATCCTCTATATATCAAAGCCCTAGCAGACAGTGTAAGACGCGCTTGGCAGGAGAATGGCAAAGGTGATTACTTACTCTGTTCTTATCACGGGATTCCTAAGAGGTATGCCGATAACGGTGATATTTATCCAGAGCATTGTGACAGAACAACTTCGCTATTGGCTAAAGAACTAGAGTTAGCGCCAAATCAAATTGGTATGACCTACCAGTCTCGATTTGGCCGTGAAGAATGGCTTCAACCTTACACAGATAAAACCCTTGAGAAGTTACCTGCAAAGGGGATTAAAAAACTCGACATAATAGCACCTGCGTTTTCAGCGGATTGCTTGGAAACATTGGAAGAGATCTCAGAGCAGTGTTGTGAATTGTTCATTGAGCATGGCGGTGAAACATTCAATTACATCCCATGTTTGAATGACGATCAACTGCATATTGAGATGATGGCAGAGCTAATCCGCAGCAACTAGCCTAGTTGTGAGAGCCTTTTTTAGTGTTTTAGAACTGGATTGTATTTTAAATCTAACTTCACTATATTGTCCTAATCTTAAAGCCCAGCATTTGCTGGGCTTTATGTCGTTTAGGTTCTACTTGCCTTGATAGTGACGATATTCAAATACCTGCCCCTGTTCATTGAAGGCGTAGACTGAGTACTCATCTTGTTTGTCGCCATACTCCATTCCCGGTGACCCCATTGGCATTCCCGGCACAGCAAGCCCTTTAGCGTTGTGAGGTGGATTGTCTAAAAAGGCTTGGATGTCTTGCGCAGGAATATGACCTTCAAACACATAGCCATCAATGATGGCAGTATGGCAAGAGGCAAGTTCCGGGGTTATGCCAAACTGTTGCTTAATTGGGTTCATATTTTCATGAAGTTTCTCTTCTACGTTGAACCCCGCTTCTTGCATATGTTTGGTCCACTCAGTGCAGCAGCCACAGTAAGGTGATTTATGGTTGATAACGTCATCAGCTAAAGCATGACCGGAAAGTAGCGCTAAGCTTGCTAGGGTTAGAGCTGTTTTGTTCATAGTGACCTCTCTATAAATTTGAATAGCCTCAAACGGTTGGCGTTGCTGACCACAGTGATTGACGATAGAGCCATTGCCGCCCCCGCGATTACAGGGCTGAGTAAAAAGCCGAAAGTGGGATACAGTAGACCGGCAGCAACCGGAATACCGATCGAGTTGTACACAAATGCACCGAATAGGTTTTGTTTCATGTTCCGCAACGTCGCCTTAGACAGGTCTATTGCTTTAACAACCGACATCGGTGAAGAATTGAGTAACGTAATTTGAGCGCTTTCTATTGCAACATCACTTCCGCTTCCCATCGCGACTCCAATATCCGCTAAAGCTAGGGCTGGGGCATCATTAACGCCATCACCGACCATAGCCACGTGTCGTCCCTCCGATTTTAAGTCGGATATATGTTTGGCTTTTTCATCAGGCAGCACTTGGGCGATAACACGTTCGATGCCAAGTCGTTTGGCCATTGACTCGGCGACGGTTTGGTTGTCGCCAGTGAGCATCACTGGGGTTATTCCTCTTTGTTTTAGCGATAAAATAGCTGATTCTGCCTGAGGTTTAATAGAATCGGCAATGGCGATTGTCCCGCTAACTTTATCGTCTATCGCAACAATGACGGGCGTCCAAGCATTGGCTAAATAGTGATTGAGCTGCTTGTCGATAGATTGTAAAGGCCAGTCTTGGTTTTGCGCATAGTTTAATGAGACAACCGCGATCTTACCTTGTTGTGATTGCGCGAATACTCCTTGGCCGCGACGATTTTCAAATTGCTCGACTTCAAATAGTGACAGGCTTTCTTCACTTGCCGCTTGGACAATCGCTTTAGCTAGCGGGTGCTCAGATTGCTTTTCAATCGAGGCAGTTAAGGCGAGCAGTGATTTATTATCACCATCAACAGAATAGATGGATTGAACCTTGGGTTTACCTTCCGTAAGTGTTCCGGTTTTATCAAACACCACTGTATCTATTTTACTAGCAGATTGTAGTGCATCTGCATCGCGGATCAGTACGCCCATTTCAGCTGCTTTTCCGACGCCAACGGTGACTGATAGCGGTGTTGCCAGGCCCAATGCGCACGGGCAAGCAATAATCAGTACAGTTGTTGCCACGACTAACATATAGCTGGCTTTAGGCTCAGGGCCATAGATAAACCAAACCAGTGCCGAGATAACCGCGATACCAACCACAACAGGTACAAACACTGAAGAGATTTGATCAGCCAGTTTAGCTATCGCAGGTTTACTGCTCTGGGCTTGACGAACCATGGCTATAATTCGCGATAACATGGTATCGCCGCCAACGCCAGATGCCGTGATCACTAAGCTGCCGTCTTGATTGATTGTGCCAGCAGAAACATTTTCTCCGGATTGTTTGTGGGCGGGGATGGGCTCACCGGTAAGCATTGACTCATCGATATATGAACTCCCGAATTCAACGACACCGTCGACAGGTATTTTTTCTCCAGGTTTAACTCTAAGACTCATCCCGATCTGAACCGCTTCGAGTGGGATCTCTTGTTCTCCATGTTCAGCAACCAAAGTGGCAGTTTGAGGTTGGAGGTTGATTAACCCTTGTAGAGAACGAGTGGTTTTGGCTTTTGCTTTGGCTTCAATATAGTGACCGAGAGAGATTAAGCCAACAATCATGGCGCTGGCTTCAAAGTACACATGGCGAGACGCTAGAGGGAACCATTCGGGTATAGCGACCACTAAAATAGAGAACAACCAAGCAGAACCTGTCCCAAGCGCGACTAACGTATCCATAGTCGCTCGTTTGTGAGTGAGTGCTTGCCATGCATTGATAAAAAAGCTACGCCCTGCGGTGGCTAGTAACCAAAAACAGACAACGCCAATTATTCCCCAAATCATCTGATCTTGGCTGTTGCGAATCATCATGTTTCCGCCAAGTACACCCCATAACATAAGCGGAGCACCGACCACTATCCCTGCTAAGGCACTAAGTTTATGTTGCGCTTGAACCTGCAGTTGTTGCTTGGCGTGCTTTTGTTGTTGGGTGGCTGGGTCATCAACAACTTGAGCTTGATAACCTGCATTATTGACCGCTTCTACTACTTCTGAGGCTGAAGGTATCGATTGGGAGCCTAGCACCAAGGCACTTTGCTCTGCCAAGTTCACTTGGGCTTTAACCACACCTTCAACAGAGTACAAGGCTTTTTCTACCGAGGAAACGCAACTTGCACAGGTCATACCTGAAATGAGTAAATGAATCGTATGTTGTAATGAGCGGGCGACGGGTTCATCGGCAGTTGTGAGGTTTTCTGGTTCTATAGTTTTAATCAGGTCACTAGAAGAATTGGGCTCTGATGTTGCTTGATAACCGAGTGACTCAATGACTGATACCGTTTCATCTTCACTGCGAAGTGTGTGGATGGCCAGTTCGGTTTTGGAAGCTTGGAAAGCTATAGTGTAAGGGTCATCTTTGAGCTTATTCTCAAGTTTTGCAATGCAATTGCCACAATTGAGACCAGTTAACATCAAGTGGTGCTGGTGACCAGCGCTATATCCAAGCTGCTCTATCACATCGACAATCTCAGTCAGCGCACTTTCCGTTTGCAATGAGATAAAGGTGGGTGACAGTTCATTAATCTGCACTTGATGTTCCGCGCTAAGTGCTTGCTCTACTTTTCGCGCACAACCCATGCAGTTTAGCCCTGACAATGGAATATCGAGTTGAGACATAACAAAACCTCGTAAGAGAAACTAACTCTAAGCGTAAACCTTTCCTCAAGGGTAAGGTCAAGCAAATGTACCAAAACGTTAAAACTCGTCTCGTTGGCTCATCCGACAATCAAAGATTTGCGAGACATTTCAATCTTTTATTTCAAAACTAGTCAAACATCATCAACCGATAAAAATTTACGGTGATCTGTGCTGAAAGCTGTAATGGCGTTATTGAGTGGTGTGTAAATAAGTGGCGAATTTGACGTTTTTGTTTGTTTTGTTTTTTTATTAAGTACTTGTATTTACGCGTTTTATTGTTTTTTCTGTTTTTTTGGTTTGAACGAGCTCAGATTATTATTTGTCTCGTTTTTTGTCGCAAAAAAAGTTTGTCAACATTCCCCTGTCCATAAATATTCCCCCAGCGACATACACATAGCTAAGTGGCTAGGGGGAAAGGAAAAAACAAATAATAGGGGTTAATCTTATGTCTTACTTTAAAAAATCGTTGCTGGGTGCAGCAGTGTCTAGTTTACTTCTAAGTGGAGCCGTATTCGCTGAGGGTTCTAACAGCGATGCCGCCAAAAACTACTTAACCAAAGACTCTTTTGCTTATGAAGTGTACGGCATAATCGCGATGCAGGCCGCGTATCGCGATTACGATTCGGGTAGCAAAGCCACAGATGATGATTTGGGGGGAATGCAACTGAACAATGAATCACGCATCGGTTTCCGTGGGAAAAAACAGTTTGCTAACTTCGGACCAACCTTCATTTGGCAGATTGAAGGAGGATATGTCGATCCAAGCTTTGGTGGTGGAGGCGCAGGGCTAGGTGAGCGTGACACGTTTGTTGGCTTCGAAAGTGAATCTATGGGGCAACTTCGTTTGGGCCGTGTATTAACACCGATGTATGAATTGGTTGACTGGCCAGCGTCTAACCCGGGCTTGGGTGATGTTTACGACTGGGGGGGAGCTATCGGTGGTGCTAAGTACCAAGACCGTCAATCTAATACCATCCGTTGGGACTCTCCAATGTATGCGGATAAATTCTCTTTAGATGTCGCTGTGGGGGCAGGTGATAATGCTGGCTTGGGCGAGGGTGATGATTACTGGGGTGGTATCGCTGCACACTACAAGCTAGGTCCATTGCAATTTGACGCAGCTTATGAAGGCAACCGTAACATCGCAGCTGAAGAGCAATCTTGGAAAAACAACACTTATCTATTAGGTGTTCAAGGTTGGTTTGAAAACGGCATTTCTTTCTTTGCGCAGTACAAATACATGGAAGCTGATGCGAGTAACGGCGTCAACGAGAAGCAAGAAGCCATGTCAGCTGGCTTAATGTACACAACGGGCGACTGGCAGTACAAGCTCGGCTATGCGGCAAACTTTGATTTAGAGCGTGACGGTAAGAAGATTGACAATACTTCCGACGATGTATTGTCCGCGCAGATTATGTACTTTGTTGACCCATCCGCAGTGCTTTATGTGCGAGCTCGTACTTTAGATTTCGGTGACGGTGCATCTCAGCTAGATAAACCGGCGGAAGAACGTTGGAAATCTGCTGACTATGACGAGTTCTCTGTCGGCGTTGAGTATTACTTTTAAAGCCAATTAGTGAAAAAAATGGCACTAAACTATTAACTATAACCAGGGCATTCAGAGTAATGCCCTGTACCTGTTGGATAGAATATATGAACAGAAAACTTATCGCTTTTGCTCCATTATTGATCGCGTTTTCCGCGTTTTCTCAATCGACCCTGTCTCTGCAGAAAGAGATCTCAGCTCAGGTGATTAATAGTCAACCCGCGGCAGTATCACTGAACAATGAAATACAGGTAAAGGCAGGATCAAATCAGCTCGCATTGACCATAGGTCAGATTGTGTTTGAAGATGGAAAGCGACGGAAGTTTGATTCAGAGTTATTGGTCATGGCATTTGACGCACCGAAAAATGAATCACTGTCACTCAACTACAAGACTTTTCGAACTATAGAAGAAGCCAAAGCATTCTCCGCAAAGCCTTCTTTGCAGTTGACTAACGCAAATGGAGAAAGCGTGGACTATGAATTAGTGCAACTACGGAAAAATGGGTTACAAGGTTTCCGTGATTATGAGCGAGAAGTGGCAGATTACAATGCTAAAAATGGCGTAACAACGGAAGCAACGATCAATGTTCGTCATGTGCCAGTAGAGATGAACTTAAAACAATCATTCAGTGAAATGAGCCGACAAGAACAGCAGGCGTTCATGCAGTGGGCTATGCAAAACTTAAAATAGCGACAAGGATTGTAGATTTGCATATCGGTGCTAAAATAACGCGCAATTTTGGCACCATCTTCATTTAATGTGAGTGGTGCAGTCATTTAGACAATCAAGGTATTTTACATGACGGTTAAAACTCGTTTTGCTCCTAGCCCAACCGGCTACCTGCACGTTGGTGGTGCTCGTACAGCACTTTATTCTTGGCTATACGCTAAAAACCAAGGTGGTGAATTTGTTCTACGTATCGAAGATACCGACCTAGAACGTAACTCTCAGGAAGCCGTTGATGCAATCCTAGAAGGTATGCAGTGGATGGGTTTAGAGTGGAATGAAGGTCCTTACTTCCAATCTAAGCGTTTTGACCGTTACAACGAAATGGTTGATAAGCTGCTGGCTGAAGACAAAGCTTATAAGTGCTACGCATCTAAAGAGTTGCTAGATGAGATCCGTGCAGAGCAAGAAGCAGCGAAAGAGATGCCACGTTACGATGCGAATCATCCGAAAGTTGTTGCCGCGAACGCAGCAGCAAAAGAGGGTGACCCATGCGTTATTCGCTTCCGCAATCCGAAACAGGGTAGCGTCGTATTTGATGACCAGATCCGTGGTCGTATCGAAATTGGTAATGACCAGCTAGATGACTTAATCATCCGCCGTACTGATGGCTCACCAACTTACAACTTTGTTGTTGTGGTTGATGACTGGGATATGGGCATTACTCACGTCGTTCGTGGTGAAGATCATATCAACAACACGCCTCGTCAAATTAATATCTATGAAGCGCTAGGTGCGCCAGTACCAACATTTGCGCACTGTGCAATGATTCTAGGTGATGACGGTGCAAAACTGTCTAAGCGTCACGGTGCGGTTTCTGTAATGCAATACCGCGACGAAGGTTACTTACCAAACGCATTGAACAACTATTTAGTGCGTCTAGGCTGGTCTCACGGTGACCAAGAGATCTTCTCACAGCAAGAGATGATTGATCTATTTAGCCTGAATGCAATCTCTAAGTCAGCGTCAGCGTTTAACACTGAAAAGCTGTTGTGGCTAAACAACCACTACATCAAGACGTCTGCACCTGAGTACGTGGCAGAGCATCTGCAATGGCATCTTGATAACCAAAAACTAAACATAGCAAACGGTCCTGCAATCACTGAAGTGATCAAGCTAGTGGGTGAGCGTTGTAACACGCTAGTTGAACTGGCCGAGCAGATCCGTTACTTCTACGAAGACTTTGCTGAGTTTGAAGCGGGCGCAGCTAAGAAACACCTACGTGGTGTGGCAAAAGAGCCGCTAGCATTGGCATTGGCTAAAGTGGAAGCTTTGCAAGAGTGGACAACTGCAAACATCAAAGATGGTGTGATTACTGCGGTTTGTGAAGAGCTAGAGATCGGCATGGGCAAGATCGGCATGCCACTTCGCGTTGCAGTAACAGGTGGTGGTCAGTCCCCTTCTGTTGATGCAGTGATGGAGCTGGTAGGCAAGGAGCGCGTCATCGCGCGTATTAAGATGGCCCTTGAGTTTATTGCTGAGCGTGAAGCCAACGCTTAATTACAGTTATTAG